>JARYLI010000001.1:0-191186 GCA_029907715.1 Methanothrix sp. | reverse complement strand
AGTACGGCCCTTTACCACCCGTAACGGTTGCTTTGAGCTCGACGCTCTCGACTTTGCAGTTCAGCTCGCCTGATGTCGGACTGACTGTTACCTCGATCTCACAAACAGGTGGACATGCTGGCCCTGTTGTGGAAATTTCACAGATCAACTGCCCTGCCTTAATAAAAGCATTTGTAGAACCAGATGCCCACTGGCCGCTCAGCTCGAACCAGAACTCCTTGCACTCACCCTTCTTCACTTCGATATCAAATTTTATACCGCTTGCACTTGTTGTTGGATCGGTTCCTACTGAATAACTATGTGACGCCGCCACTATATCGCTCGCCTTCACACATGACGGTAAAACAAGAACCCAGTGGCTTATATCAGGATCACAGTTTGCGCAGACTCTGTACGTGAATCTGGTGCGCCCTGTGCTCGGATTATACCCACTTGACCCAGAAAGATATGTTACCGAATACTGATCACAGCCGCTTACGCATAATTGGGTTGTTTTATATTTGTTTACTACCGATACCTCTGTAACGCTGCCCTTTACCACTGTTGCAGGAGACCCTGTTATCGTGACATCCCATTCCGCCCCAGGGCTGGTCTCGGTAACAATATAGTTTCCTGGAAGCAGGTTATACCAGATGAGAGGCTCTCCACTAGCAGTCTTGCAGTTTCCATTCGGATAGGACGGCCCACGAATGCAAATCTCGAAAGTCTTGGTGTTGTCAGGCGTGGCGCCATTCCAATCCACGGTTTTTGTTACCTTAAGACTGCCGGTATCCCTTTTATTTGTTATTATTGCTTCTGCAGTCTTGTCCTTATTTACCTGAACCTTTTGACCCGAACCGGTGACGCTCCAGCCAGCTGGAGGGGTTTCACTTATTGTATACTCGCCCACCGGCAGGTTTGTGAATGTATATTCCCCTCCAGAACAACCAAATGAGTGGGAAGCCTGATATCCGTACGGCCCTATTACATTCACTGTGAAAACAGTCCCCTGCTCGCATGGTCCCTCAACAACCTTTTTGATCTTCAGGCTTCCAGTGCAAAGGCTGAGTGTTGCGGTTTTCTCTGATGAACCACAGCTGTTAGAAACTTTTACCTTGTAAACTCCGACTTTATTCTGATCAACGTCATTTATTGTGAGTGTATTATCTGTCTCAGAGAGTTGCTGGAAGTAGTTGCTTCCGGACTTTTTGAAACTCCAAGTGTAAGTCATCGGCAGCGAGCCGGTGGTCTGAGCCTCAAACACAGCAGTTTCGCCAGGACACACAACCGTATCGCTGAGAGATACTGTGGGATCCTTGCAGTTCACGCATATTGGAATATCTCCAGCCCCTCTATCTGCCATATTGACATGGAGGCTGCAGCCAGTAAACGCAGATGCCTCACAGCTCAGCCTGGCACACCAGTAGAGGTAAAACGTTCCTGCTGGATATGAGTGCCATGTAATCGTAACAGTGTATGAGCCGATAACAAGCTCATTACCCTGACCGGAATTAGAATGGGGGTGTTCTGAGATCTGGAGACTCACAACGGAATCTGATACTGGATTGCCGTTGCTGTCACCCACGTAAAACTCCTCAAAACCTACAACTCCTTTTCTGGTAACACCCTGAACCTTTCTTGAGTAATCGAACTCGATGGTCTCTGTCTGCGGCGTGCTTGATGGGCTTCTCAGCTCCATTCTGAACGGGACGCATTCGCAATCATTCCAGCCGCCAACCTGGCCGTAACCCCAGGCTTTTTGATTTTTGTCATATCCCTGGAGTATCTTCCCCTGAGATCCTCCCTGTCCACCCGCCACTCCATATGCAGAACCTGAAGCCAGCACAAGTATCAGAAAGATCACAAAAATCACGTGTGCACCTGAGATGTGTCTCCTGAACGTATTGCGAATAAGACACCTGTCTGGATGTATAATGTCACAGTCAATCACACCGGCTCACCCCGTCCTGGTCAGCATCCTGACAAATTTTTGAAACCTAACAGTCGCTCCCACCAAACTCACATGATATTATCTAAACAATTTAGATAAATACTTATCGTATCAGCATCCCGCTGAGAACAACCACGAACAGCCCCAGCAGGAACCATCCGAGTATCCCCTCGATCATGCTGACGTGCTTGTATATGCCGACAGGATAGAGCGAGGCTGGTGACTGGGCGGTGAACGACATCGCGCTGAAGAATATCGAGTCTGAGAACGGTATGCGCCTCTCCGTCGATCGCACAGGCCTGCTCTCAGAGACGCTATCAGAATCACCCTCGTGGGCCTCTGGATTCTTCTCCTGCTCTCCATCCACCTCCTCATCCGATAGGTTCTCCCAGGCGATCTCCCTTATCCCGTTGCCGATCCAGTACACCAAACCGAAGAGGAGGATCATGAACATCGACCAGAATATGGTGTAGCTCGGCTTCACGCCGTAACCGCAGGAGAGCCATGAGATCACATCGATCATCTTCTCCAATCCCCACGGCTCAGAGGACTGGCTTATCCTCCTGTACTGGTAGTAACAGTCGTTCGCGTCGTCCCTCCACTCCATGTTCTTGTAGTTCTTCACGAGTGCTAGATAAGCGGCGCTGTCGTAGACGAGATGATCTTTTATCAGAGACCAGCGGGCGAGCATTCTCGTGAAGTCGGCCTCGTTCAGGTATATCTTAGATGAATCTGAGAAGCTCGCGTTCTCGAGCTGCATCGAGTATATCCGGGAGCTTGTCAGCACGAGATCCCCACCGAATGTCGTGTTGACAAACCTCGTGTTGTCCTCGAGCTTTGCGAGCCCGAAGAACGCGACCGATCTGAAGTGCGCACTTGAGAAATCAGAGAATCCCTGGAACGCTCCAAGGCCGAAGACAGCTGCCTTCGAGAACCTGGCCGCGCTGAATGTGACATCATGGGAGAACCTGGAGCCCATGAACACGGCGTTCTCATCGAAGCTCACGCTCATGAAGTTGGCCGTTCCGGAGAACTCGCTGTTCGCAAAGCTCACATCTCCATGAAACACAGAGCGCCAGAACGAGACGAGCTGGTAGAACCGCGCGAACTCGAAGCTGGCGCTTCTGAGAAAGTGAACCCTCTCGAAGCTCGTATCGTCCATGAACTGGGCGTTGGAGAAGTCAGCGTGGCTCCAGAACGCAGCCCCCTCGAAGCTCGCCACCTTTGAGAACTGGGCGTAGCTCATGCTCACCATGCCATGAAAATTCGTCCCGATGAAGTTCGCAGTCCCCTCGAACCTCGTCAGGGTAAACTCAGCCTCCCTGAGCAGATGCGCGCCCGCGAAAGAGACGTCGGAGCCGAAACTCGCACCCCTCGCGGCCACCTCCCCTGAGAAGACCGTGCCGCTGAGGTTCAGCGGACCCATGAACTCAACGCCGTTGATTCTCAGAGATCCATTGATCGTTGAATTCGCTATCTTTATCGGAGAGACCACGGGCTTTTCCAGCCTGGTGATGTTGATATCCCCTGAGATGAAGACGTTCTCGTAGACCACAGGCTCCCCGGCGCGGATCTTACCCACGATCTCAGACGGAGATACGATCCTGCAGATTCCCTCGCTCGCATTGCAGCCGATATCCTGGCTGTAGGCCATGGAGATCGTCAGCAGATATAACAGCAGCGAACACCACACGACAGCCCGTATCTGAACCACGCTCCTGCTGTCCATGAGATCTGCCTGGATATAGGCTTTGTCCAGCGTTGTTCCACGATTTCAGGGAACATCACCACAGCCAGCACCTGAGCTATCCGCGGCCAATCATATATATAAACCATCACTGCACTGTATCCATCATGAGCAGATTCAAGAGAAAGGAGAGAAACCTGATACTCCTTATTCTGGCAGTGATACTCGTGATGGTCCTGTGGGGCCCGCTGATGTGGCTGGCGAAGCTCGCCATCTTTGTGATAGCTGTTTACGTCGTCTACCAGCTCCTCAGAGAGAACCTGTGACAGCGGGTTATGACTGTAGGACCTGCCTCTAAATGGTCAGCCGCCATTTGATGGGCCGCAGGTGCTGGAAACAAGATGCACCTGCGGATGTTTTGGTTGTGGGCTTGACTTTTTATATTTTGATGATGTCTGTATCTCAGAAAGGTGTGTAGGGTGGATGGCTTTGGGAGATCACGGTGCCCCGGATGATATTTTCAGACATCTCTTTGAGAGCCTGCCGGTGGGCGTGGCGTATCTTGATCGAGAATGCAGGATTATGCTTGCAAACCCATCGTTCACATCAATAACCGGACTGGATGGAGAGGAGATCAGCAGAACAGAAGATCCACCATTCGCAGATCGCGAGGCTCGTTCGCGCATACTCGATATCCTGAACTCGGGCAACAGATCCAGCTTCGAGCACATCTGCACCAGACCTGACGGAGAGAGGGTGCATCTGAGGACGTATGTCCATCCGCTGAGCTCGGGCCCCATACGCGCGCAGATCGTAAGCATGGATATCACTGAAGGAAAAGAGAAAGAGGCGATGCTGAGAAGCTCCCAACGGACCCTGGAGAAGCTCGTTGCCGACAGGACTTCAGAGCTCAAATCGAAGAACGAGGAGCTGGAATGGCTGCTGTACACAATATCTCATGACCTGAGAGCTCCGTTGCTCACGATCAGCGGCTTTCTCGGATTTCTCAAAGAGGATATACGTGCCGGAAACTCCAGGAGGATCGATGATGATCTGCGAGTCATAGAGACCGCGGTGAACGACATCAATGAAATGCTGGATGACACGCTGAAGATCAGCAGGATAGGCAGGATCCTGGCGTCGCGAGAGCGCGTGCCATTTGCAGATATCGTGAATGAGGCCCTCACCCTCACGAGGGAAAAGCTGGTGTCCAGAGGAGTTGATGTGGTGATCGATGGAGATCTTCCTGTGGTTCATGCCAGCAGGATCAGGGCTGTGGAGGTTCTCGTCAATCTGATAGACAACAGCGTGAAGTACATGGGGGATCAGAGGTCGCCACAGATACATATCGGCTGCAAAAAGAACGGAGAGACCGTGTTTTACGTCAGGGACAACGGCATGGGCATCGATCCGAAGCATCAAAGCAACGTCTTCAGGCTGTTTTACAAGATTGACAGCAGATCAGAGGGGACCGGAGCCGGCCTTGCGATCGTCAAAAAGATAATCGAAACGCATGGCGGGCGGGTCTGGATAGAGTCGGAGCCGGGAAAGGGGTGCACGGTTCTCTTCACCCTGCCGGTCGCATCAACGGAGAAGAACACAGATCAGAAATGAGCGCCTAGCATTCGTGCAGGGGATCGGATCCCAATATGCGGCCTGTGAGCAAGCAGCTCTGGAAGATGCTGATCTGAATTTCACAGCAGGATCGGTACATCAGAGGATGCAGCATCTCTTTTTGTGAGACTGTGGCGCTGCCCTGAGATCCCCATGGCTCAGCATCTGCTCCTGCTGGTCTCCATCCTTGATTTTATAAGATGCCTGAGCGGCTCGATCTCGCCGCGCTTCGCAGATATCGGGGCTATGCGATCCTCCCATCGCCTCCAGGGCGGCTCCATGCCGAGACGCTCCGCGATCCAGTCCAGCACCTGCTCTCTGTTCGCTATCCGATCGATCTTGTTCGCCGCGAGTATCGGATTGAGCTTCAAATCGCATAGAAACTCCCACATCTCGATCTCCACAGGCACCTCGCCCCTGCTCTCCCACCTCTCCGCGATCTCCAGGAACGACGCCGCATCTGTGACCTGTACTGCTGTTATTATCCTGTCAGCATGATCCTCGAGGTACCTCACTATGAGATCCCTGACGCGCTCCTGCTCCCTCCAGCTCCGGTACTTCATGAACCCGTAGCCTGGCATGTCGATATACGTCAGGCTGCCGATTCTGACAGAATACGGTCGCACAGTCACCCCCGGCCTTCTTCCGATGGGGACCCTCTCACCGGTCAGAGCTCTGAAGAGCGTGGACTTGCCCACATTCGACCTGCCGACCAGAACTATCTCGCACATGCAAACCAAAAATAACCAAAAATAAAATTAAAGCAGCGGACCCGCCGGGATTCGAACCCGGGTTTGAGGCTATCCCCGGTGACCTCCGGAGGCCTCTGTTCTATCCAGACTATACTACGAGTCCAGCTAACTTTCGAGCACTATCTCGATGTTCACGTTCTTGGGAACCTGGATCCGCATGAGCTGCCTCAGTGCCCTCTCATCCGCATCCAGGTCTATCAGCCGCTTGTGAACCCTCATCTCCCAGTGATCCCAGGTCGCAGAGCCCTCTCCATCAGGGCTCTTGCGGCAGGGAACCACCAGCCTCTTGGTCGGGAGCGGAATCGGGCCCGCCATGTGCACTCCAGTCCTCTGGGCGATCCCGCGCACCTGGTTGCATATGTCATCAAGCGTCGCGGGGTTCGTCCCGGAGAGCCGTATCCTCGCCTTTTGCATGCTAAGACACCGGTTTTATCTTGGAGTCACGTTCTGGCACATGCCCGCGGCGATCGTCATGCCCATATCCCTGATCGCAAACCTGCCGAGCTGCGGGATCTCCTTGACCTTCTCGATCACCATCGGCTTTGTTGGCCTGACAGCGATGATTGCAGCGTCACCCGTCTTTATGAACGCCGGGTTCTGCTCCTTTACAGAGCCTGTCCTGGGATCGAGCTTGGCCTTGATCTCTGTTATCGTGCACGCCACCTGCGCGGTATGGCAGTGGAAGACAGGTGTGTAGCCAGCGGAGATCGCGCTCGGATGCTGCAGCACCACGATCTGGGCTGTGAACTCCTTCGCCACTGTCGGCGGATTGTCGACGTGACCGCAGACATCGCCTCTCTTGATGTCGTTCTTGCTGATGCCCCTGACGTTCCACCCGATGTTGTCTCCGGGGTACGCCTCGGGGATCTCCTGGTGATGCATCTCTATGGACTTGACCTCGCCTGTGACGTGTGCGGGCTCGAATATGACCTTGTCGCCCTTCTTGAGCACGCCGGTCTCAACACGCCCTACTGGCACCGTACCGACGCCTGAGATCGTGTAAACATCCTGCACAGGTATGCGGAGCGGGAGGTTCACCGGCTTCTGCGGCTCCTTCAGCGCGTTCAGAGCATCCAGTATGGTCGGCCCTGTGTACCACTTGGTCTTATCGCTGTGCTTCACGACATTATCACCGTTGTAAGCAGACACCGGTATGAACGGGATCTCATCGACCTTGTACCCGACCATCCTCAGGAGCTTGCCGACCTCCTCCTTAACCTCCTTGAACCTCTTCTCATCGTATGGCGGCTCTGTCGCGTCCATCTTGTTTATGGCCACTATCAGCTGTGTCACGCCAAGAGTCCTTGCGAGGAAGACATGCTCCTTCGTCTGGGCCATCACGCCATCGGGCGCAGCAACAACCAGCACCGCAGCATCAGCCTGGCTGGCGCCTGTGATCATGTTCTTCACGAAATCCCTGTGACCGGGGCAGTCGACCACCGTGAAGTAGTACTTGTCGGTATCGAAGCGCTGGTGAGCTATATCGATCGTCACACCCCTCTCGCGCTCCTCCTTCAGGCTGTCCATGACCCAGGCGAACTCGAATGTCGCCTTGCCCTTTGCAGCAGCTTCCTTCCTGTACTCCTCGATGGTGTGCTCATCGATGGCCCCCATCTCATACATCATCCTTCCGACAAGCGTTGACTTGCCATGGTCAACGTGTCCGATGAATGCCAGATTAAGGTGAGGCTTTGTCTCTGCCATTTTATTCATCTCCTTTCAAGTGGTTTCATCCGTATTTTCTTTCTGCCTTTAAATCTTTTCCAGCGGTTCACGCCTTGAGATAGTCGCTTGGCGTCGGCATCTCAGGCTTCAATCCCTTTCTGGTCCTGATCTGCCGAACCGTATCCAGCATCAGGTTTGCCGGGATCGGCTCGAAGCCTGCGAACTCTGTGGACCAGAGCGCCCTGCCCTCTGTGGCGGACCGGATCGCGCCTGCAAATCCGAACATCTCTGCGACAGGCATCTTGGCCTTGATCGTGATCATGTCCCCCTGAGTCTCCATGCTCAGGATCACACCGCGACGTCCCTGGATCTCGGACATGGCCCCTCCCATCTGGTCCTGGGGCACCTGTATAAAGACGTTCTGCATCGGCTCCAGCAGCGTCGGGTTCGCCATGAGTATTCCGGCCTGGACCGCCTGCCTGACCGCGGGTATCACCTGAGCGGGTCCTCTGTGGACAGCATCCTCATGGAGCTTTACATCCACAAGCTTCGCCTTTATACCCTGAACCGGCTCCCTGCAGATCGGACCTGCAGTTATCGCCTCCTCGAAGCCCTCGAGTATGAGCTCCATTGTCTCCTTGAGGTACTGGACGCCCTTTGTCATGTTAAGGAACATATTGGTTCCGATGAAGTTGACCACGTTCCTGGCCTCTTCCTTGTCCATGCCCGCGTCGATCAGGATCTTCCTGCGCTCGACCTCCTCCATCTTCATGTTGATCTTTCCTTCCTTGAGGACCTCGATCACGCCAGGCTCCAGCGGCTCTATCTCTATGTAGAACCTGTTGTGATGGTTTGGAGACTTGCCCTCGACAGGCCCTGCCTTGCCGGTCACAGACTCCCTGTAGACCACGATCGGGGGGGATGTCTTTATCTCGACTCCCTTGTCCCTCTGGATCCTGGTCGCCACGATCTCCAGGTGGAGCTCGCCCATCCCTGCCATGAGATGCTCGCCCGTCTCCTCATTGATCGTTATCTGGAGCGTAGGATCCTCTTTTGCTGTCTGGCGGAGGACCTCTATGAGCTTGGGGAGATCGCGCATGTTCTTAGCCTCGACCGCGACCGTCATGACCGGCTCTGATACATGCTTGATCACCTCGAACGGTGTCATGTTCGGATCGCTCGAAACTGTCGAGCCGACGATCGCGTCTCTCAGGCCTGTGACTGCTGCGATGTTTCCTGCAGGAATCCTCTCGACCTCTATCCGCTCAGCCCCCATCATGATGCCTGTCTGCTGGATCCTGTTTGTATGTGGCACCCCTGAGATGTGAAGCTCCATGCCGCGAACAAGCGTGCCTGAGAAGAGCCGTCCTGTTGCGACCTCTCCCGCATGCGGATCCACCTTGATCTTTGTGACCATGAACGCCACCGGTCCGTTCGGATCGCATGCCGCCATGGCCTTTCCCACAGGGCTGTTCCAGTCGCCCTTCCATATGACCCTGATCCTGTTCTTCTGGGCCTCGAGCGGGCTCGGCAGGAAGCGGATTATCATGTCGTTGACCGCAACATAGAGAGGACACTTCTGTGCCAGCTCCTTCATCCGATCCGAGCGGCAGTACTCGTAGACCTGATCAAAGCCTATGCCGGTCTTCTTCATCTGCGGAACGCTTATGGCCCAGTTGTAGAGGGCTGAGCCGAATGCCACGCTGCCGTTTGCAGCATCCAGCCTCCAGCCGGCCTTGTAGTGCTCCTCGTCCATGCTCCTGATGAGCTTGTTGATGCTGTCGATGACCTTTCCGAGACGAACTGCCATCTCCTTCTTCTCAACCTTGAGCTCGTTGATCATCCTGTCGACCTTGTTCACGAACAGAACAGGACGAACGCCCTCGCGAAGCGCCTGCCTCAGAACGGTCTCCGTCTGCGGCATTGCGCCCTCAACCGCATCCACAACAACGACAGCGCCATCAACAGCGCGCATCGCTCGTGTGACGTCGCCACCGAAATCCACGTGCCCAGGAGTATCGATCATGTTGATCAGATACTCCTTCCCCTCATACTCATGGACCATGGAGACGTTTGCGGCATCTATCGTTATGCCCCTCGCCTGCTCGAGAGGGTCGAAGTCCATGAAGAGCTGCTTCCCGGCGAGCTCCATGGAGATCATCCCCGCGCCTGCCAGGAGGTTGTCTGATAGCGTCGTCTTGCCATGATCTATATGCGCGACAATCCCGATGTTTCTGATCATCTCGGGCCTGTCCATCAGAGCAATCACACGCTCTGCGATCTTCTTTCTCTTGCCCATAACACGCACCACTGAACTTGTGTAAGCATTAACTCGGACCCAAAAACTTCTGATTCCACCTATATAAGCCTTAGTTAGGATCGAACGGACCTGTCCGAATGATATTATTACCTCCTCGCGACATTGCAGTAAAACATAAATATATTACATAATTTGTTCCAGCATCCTATAGCTCCTGTCCATCGCAGGCTTCCAGGTTTCTTATCCTTGCGTTTGAAGTTCACGGTTATGGAGCAGAAGAATATTTTTTTGCTCTCGCTCTTATGCATTAGCAACTTGAAGGTCATGCGGTAGGTTGCTGAATGCACTTATCCGCCCATCAGGAGCGCATAGCATGACTGCTGCCTCTCCGGGCAAGTTATCAGATGGATAAGAGTGTTCACTGCTGCGTGAGACCCTGTCATAACCATACTCGTCCGACAATATATTCACAGGTTTTGATGCAGTTTCTGCGCTTTTATAATAAGTTACCGGAACATATTTATGTAAAATAGTATTTTTTGTAGCAACGGAGGTAAAGCTTTGATGAAGAATTTACATAAAAAGCTCGCCATATTGGTCTTAATTTTAACGACAACCGCTGTGATTCAATGCGGCTCTGCAGATGAGACTGTGCTCAGGATAGGCACTCAGGATGTGGTCAAATCTGCCAGCATCCTGGGCGATTCCAGCATGGGGGTCTTCGCACACCTCTCCAACCCGCCGCTTATGAGGATGAACCCTGACGGCACTCTCAGCGGTCAGACCGCAAAGAGCTACTCTGTCTCAGAGGATGGGACTACCTGGAGGTTCGAGATAGATGATAACCTCTACTGGAGCGATGGCACGAAGCTCACTCCAGAGGACGTGAAGTTCACGTTCGAGTACATCGCCGATAAGTACCCACCAGCCGGCTGGATCAAAAATACAGTTGATGAGATAGCAGTTGATGGGAATGCCGTTGTATTCAAGCTCAAAAAGCCCTACTCCCGGCTGAACCTCGAGTTCACCACATACAACATACTGCCGAAGCATGTGTGGGAGACGATAGATAAGCCGACCGAATACACTGATGAGGGCGCAATCGTCGGTTGCGGTCCTTTTGTCATCGATAAAACAGACCTCGGGGCTGGTGTGATATACTTCAAGAGGAACCCCTACTGGAAGGGCAGGGAGCCGAAGATCGATTCAATAGAGCTGCACATGTATGAGAACTCAGATGTTCTGTCAATGGCGCTCGAGAAGGGAGACGTCGATGCATACTACAAGTACGCTGGCACGTATCCATACACAGGCATTCGAAAGCTGATGGATACCGGAAAATTCGATTTTGTGGAGAAGGACAACGTTGGCCTGGTCTTCCTGGGATTCAATCTGAACAGGGAACCGATGTCAGATCTCAAATTCAGGGAAGCAGTGTCATACGCCATAAACTACACGGAGATCCTCCAGATCGATGCCCTGGGATACGGCTCTGTTCCGAACCGCGGGTTTGTGCCGCCCAGCATGGCGTACTTCAAGGATACGCCAGCTCTTGAGTACAATCCTGAAAAGGCCAGGGAGATCCTGGATGAGGCGGGATACAGGGACCGGAACGGCAACGGGATTCTGGAGGATTCAGGCGGCAATGACATGAAGCTTCTCCTCCTCGCACGCTCGAAGTTCCAGAGGGTCGCAGAGCTGGTGAAGGAGTACCTCTCAGCTGTGGGCATAGATGCAGAGCTGAAGGTCGTGGACGATGCGACATGGATAAAGCTCAAGGATGAGTACCAGTATGACCTCACCATCACCAGGACAACTCCCTGGGGAATGATGATGCATGCGAACTGGGGAACCGGCTACTTCGACTCACGCAGGACCGGAGAGGGTGTGCTCCACGTCCTGAGCGATCCCAACTTCCAGAAGCTCTGCGATGACATTCTCGCTGCCAGGAGCGATGAGGAGCTTAAGGAGTACGCGCACAGCGTACAGGACTACTACGCTGAGAACCTGCCTGGCATAGCGCTGTACTGGAACAAGGTGTTCACACCGTACAACAAGAAATGGACCGGCTGGAGCTCAGACCCGCTGTATGGTATCTACAACCTGGAGAACTTCCTGAATGTAGAGAGGGTTGCATGAGCGTTTGGGTGGATCAGTGGAGGGAGTTCATCCGGAGAACAAGCTACATTCGCCATCTGAGGGAGAGAGGCATATCGAACGACCAGTTCTGGAGGGAGTACGAGATCTACGACGAGATCCTGGAGCTGATGGGCTATCCGGGGAGGATCCTCGACAGGATCTCCTCCCTGATCCATCCCGGCTCCACGGTTCTAGACATAGGCGCTGGCACGGGCGCCTTCGCCATACCTCTTTCCAGAATCGCAGGAAGGATCATCGCGCTGGACCCCTCTGAGCACCAGCTGCAGGTTCTGATGAGAAAGGCCAGGGGAGTCGATAACATCAAAGCCTTATGCGATGCGTGGCCGGAGGCTGAGATCTCTGACAGGATCGATTACACGCTTGCCGCTTACAGCCTCTTCCAGGAGGATGTGGAGGCATTTCTTCGCAGGATGATGGAGGTCTCGCATTTGGGCGTCTTCATAGTCTTCAGGGCCGAGCCTCCGGATCCACTGAACGATTTTGCATACGGTCCCAGACCACATGTCGATCACAGATGCCTGCACAGCATTCTGAGAGATATGGGCCATGACTTTGATGTTGAGCTCTTCCCGAGGGATTACAGGCTCCCCATCGGATACGTGCTGAAGCAGTACAGGTACTCAGAGAGATCTCCGGAGGAGATAATGGATTACCTGCGCAGCACAGGCAGGCTTGATGATGAGATGCGGGTCAGCTTCCACAGCACCGACGCACTGCTCTACACCCTCAGGCACGCGGAGAGCTGAGGATGAATCCTGCCAGGTATGTGATCTCACTTTTTGTCATACTCTCGCTGAACTTCGCCATACCGAGGGCGATGCCCGGCGATACCATGACGAACCTCCTCGGCGAGGATGTGATTCTGAGCGATGATCTGGTGCAGGAGATGAGGAGAGAGATGGGGCTGGACCTGCCACTGAGAGAGCAGTACATCATGTACTGGAAGGAGATCCTGCGCCTGAATCTCGGCTACTCGTACCACTTCCATTCTCCGGTTCTGCCGCTCGTTCTGGGGAGGATGAAATGGACTCTGCTTCTTGCAGCTCCGCCTGTGATCACCGGGGCTCTTCTGGGAACGCTTCTCGGAGCGCTTGCCGGCTGGAGGAATAGCATGAGCTCTCGCCTGCAGACGTTCATCTTTCTCATCATCTACTCCACTCCACCCTACTTTCTGGCTATTCTATCCCTCTACATATTTGGTTTCCAGCTGGGCTGGGTTCCAATGAAGGGTTTTTACACCACAGGTTCTCCCGGAAACATAGTTCATCATATCATGCTTCCTGTGATCCTGATGAGCCTCTTCTCAGCCTCCCGGAACCACATGATCATGAGGGGAAGCGTGATCCAGGAGAGAAGGAGTCTGTATGCACTGTATGCGAGGGCAAAAGGACTCCACGACAGTCAGATCCTATTCAGGCATGTCTTCAGAAACGCAGCCCTTCCGATAATAACACTGATCGCTCTGGATTTTGGATTCATATTCAGCGGAGCACTTTTCATAGAGATGGTCTTCTCGATGCGTGGAATGGGGGATCTCATCTACAGCGCGCTTCTCTACAGGGATTACCCCGTGCTTCAGGGCTCGTTTCTCATAATAACCGTAATGGTGATAACAGCGAACATGTTCGCGGATGCACTCTATGGCCTTCTTGATCCGAGGGTGAGGGGCAGATGAGCTGTGGCTTCTCAGCATCAAAAAGATCTCTGCTATCAAATCCGGGGGCTCTGGTACTTCTCGCATTTCTGCTCATGGCGGTCCTCGCCCCGTACCTAGCTCCACACGATCCCTGGAAGCGGTATGAGCCGTACCTGAGCCCGAGCCGGGATCATCCTCTGGGGACCAACGACATGGGCAATGATATCCTCTCTGAGCTCATATTCGGATCGAGGGTTTCACTCGGCGTCGGTCTCGGATCTGCTATCATCGCCACCCTGATAGGAACCATTGCTGGAGCATCTGCAGGCTATTTCAGGGGATGGATGGACGAGGTGCTGATGGGAATCACTGACATATTCCTCATGATACCACAAATACCTCTGGTGATTGTTGTCGCCGCATTCCTGAAACCAAGCGCCATCATGATCACACTGTTAATGGGCCTCCTCTGGTGGACCTCGCTCGCCAGGATCGTGCGGTCCAGGGTTCTCCAGGTCAGGGAGATGGCGTTTGTGGAGGCTGCGAAGGTCATCGGGTTCTCTGACAGACATATAATCCTCACAGATATTCTGCCAAATACGATTCACGTGATCATGCCCAAATTCATGCTGACCGTTGCCTCAGCGATGATCGCCGAGGCCTCGCTGTCATTTCTGGGGCTGGGGGATCCGAACGCGAAGAGCTGGGGGATGATAATAAACTTCGCATTCTCAAGAGGTGGATTCTTAAATGGTTGCTGGTGGTGGTACATGCCGCCAGGGATATGCATAACGCTTTCAGTTCTTTCGCTCGTGAGCATGAGCATGCTCCTGGAGGAGGACAGGGTGACCGAGAATGTCGCTTCTTGAGTTGCACCAGCTTTCAGTCACCTTCGACACCCCTGCTGGCTCTGTGAAGGCAGCATCCGATGTCTCCCTGGCGCTCGATGAGCATGAAACGCTGGCGCTCGTGGGCGAGACCGGATGCGGGAAATCTGTGATTGCAAACGCTGTCCTGAGACTTCTCCCGGAGAATGCGAGGGTCACGGGCAGGGTGATCTACAGGGGGACGGATCTGATGAGGCTGAGCGAGCGGGAGATGTCGCGCATACGGGGCAGGGATATCGCGATCATATTCCAGAACCCATCTGCAGCCCTCAACCCCGTCCACAGAATACTGGATCAGGTCTCTGAACCGCTGCTGATCCATCTCGATCTCCCGAAACAGAGGGCCCTTCATGAGGCTGATGGGCTCCTCCGCGCCCTCGGACTGAACGGAGCCGGGCGTTTGTATCCATTTCAGCTCTCCGGCGGAATGAACCAGCGGGCTATGATCGCATGCTCTTCGATTCTCAGGCCCAGGGTACTGATAGCGGATGAGCCGACCAAGGGCCTGGATCAGGGAATGGTGGATGCTGCGCTGGGGCTGATCGGATCCGTGAGAGATGAGAGCGGTGCGTCCCTCATCATGATAACCCACGATCTCGATGTCGCCCTTTCGAGCTCAGACAGAATCGCTGTGATGTACTGCGGTGAGATCGTGGAGATGGGAAGAACAGAGGATGTGCTCTGCGATCCGGCGCATCCGTACACAAAAGCACTCCGTGAGAGCATGCCTGATCGCGGGTTCAGGCCCATACCTGGAAACACCCCATCGATGATCGATCCCCCTGAGGGATGCAGGTTCCATCCAAGGTGCCCGCTGAGGACAAGCGCATGCTCGCGTGAAAGGCCATCCCTCAACAAATCACGTGGAAGATCTGTGAGGTGCTGGAGGTGTACCTGAGGGCACAGAATGTGAGCAGGGTGTACCATGAAGGGCTGCTCCTCCGCAGAGAGCGGCATGTGCTCCGAAATGTCACACTTGAGGTCGAGGAAGGACAGACTATGGGGCTCTTCGGTCCCTCTGGATCGGGAAAGACGACTCTGGCGAGGATACTCGCAGGGCTTGAGCGCCCATCATCAGGAGCGGTGATCTTCAACGGCAGTGACCTGCGCGATATGAGAGGGCATGATTTCATAAGGTTCAGAAGAGCTGTGCAGATGGTGTTCCAGGATCCGGAATCATCGCTCAATCCGATGAAGACAATAGAGAGGTCCTTCCGGGAGGTGCTGGATCTGCTTGGAATACCGGGAGATGAGCATATGGAGATCATAAGAGATGCGCTGGAGGGTGTGGGGATGTCTGAGGAGGTTCTGTGCCGCTTTCCCAGGCAGCTCTCCGGGGGACAGAACCAGAGGATCGTGCTCGCCAGAGCTCTTCTGCTGAACCCGAAGATAGTGATACTGGATGAGCCCACATCCTCGCTGGACGTCTCGGTCCAGGCGCAGATCCTGAATCTCCTCAGGGATGTGCAGCGGAGAAGGGGCATGGGCTACCTCTACATCTCGCATCACCCTGCTGTGATAAGGTTCATGTCAGATCATGTCTGTGAGCTTCATGATGGTATGGTTGTGTTCAAGGGGCGGGTCGAAAAATGGAATTCTAGAGCCACAGTACCTCTGAGCCGCATGATTCCCACGATCGATGCTTGAACTGATGATCAGGTCCTGGTATCACTTCCACAATACCCCCTTGCCCATATCCTGAATGGAATGTGACTCGTAATTCTCGGGGCGCCTTAGAGGCATCCGTGCCCTCTGGAGCAGAATTGTGCCCAGGATCAGCGAGAGTCCAGCAGAGGTGATCAGAAACCCGGCTAGGACCTGCTCAAGAGCTGGCCGCATTTCAATTCCGAATATGCCTGCAAGGGCAGGCATTGAGAGCACAAAGGCTCCGGAGAGCATGAGAAAAAGACCGTTGCACAACCTGCGCTCTGCCCGTCTCTCCGGGGTTTCCACGGGCACACACCCCTTTTCGAGCAGATACATCCTCCTCCTGTGCTCCAGGTAGTAAACAAGCGCAAGAAGGGGTATACCCTCAGCGACCAGCAGGCCGAGAATCCAGTCGTTCAAGATCCCACGCATTGTATTTGATGCGGCTGCTGTATATAATCTTTTTGTCATATGAATTAAAATCTATTATTAATATTAATAATGTCACTAAATATGACAAATAAATTTTTATTCATGCAATATGACATAACATATTACAAATGATTAAGAAAATGCCCTTGCATACCCTGCTCGTCTGCATCGCTCTTGTGAGCGTCGCAGCTCTTGCTTCTGACCGCGGGAGCTGCAGCGGTTCTGGTGTAGAAGATACGAGCGCGGTGCATGTCTATGTGTTCAACAGAGATGATGATCGGCTTCGTATATCGCTGTTCATAGACGACAGACTCGTCGATTCAAAGGACGTCTCATCAGAGAGCGAGGCCGAATTCGGCATTTATGATCTGGAAAAAGGCGAGCACAGGTTCACGATAAGCTGGTGGGATGAGGATACGCGGAAGAGCTATGAATCATCTGTGACGACCGATGTAAAATATGAGACGCCAGTGACACTTTACACAGAGAAGAACGATGCACCGGAGAAGTTCTACCTGACAGTTCTGGTCAAGAATGAGAACGACAGGGATCTCGATGTGTGCCTCTATATCGACGATAAGTTCGAGAGGTGTGCAGCTGCCAGAAAGAACTCCATGACCGAGGTCGGCAAGATCAAGCTCGAGAGCGGCGGGCACAACATATCAGTGCGCTGGAAGGACCCAGACACAGAGATCGAGTACCGTAGGAGCAGGAGAGTTGATCTGATCCGGGACGATGCGGTGGTGGTATATGCTCCGAAGGGGGTTGTGATCAAAAAGGAGACTGGTCGCAGCAGAGCTCAGAACACTGAAACCCCTCTGGATTCCTCTCAGCCCTCTCAGAGCTCCATGAAAAGAGAACCTTCTGGCAGTGTGCACACCAACAGATCTGAGAACAGCTCTGTTAATACTGCTCCAAAGACCGATGAGGTGAGCGCCCTCAGAACGACAAAGCAGGCCGTTGCGAGGGAAGCAGCGGGGCAGAATCACGTTTTGAGTGATCAGATGTACATCTATGCCTTCATCATCGCCATTGCGGTTTATCTCCTGTCCAGGAGCTAGATCCGTCGTTTTGCTCCTGATCTCCGCTCATCTACTGGTGTCTGCATCATCGGGCTGGGGCGAGAGCATCCAGGCAGAGCTTCATCCGGGCGAGATGGTCGAGGTGGATGGTTATTCGATAGAGCTCTCCGACGTCTCTGTCGTGCCCGGAAATCCCGCTGTTCTTCTCAGCATTCACGGCAATGGCACCATATCCTCAGCTGTAATTAAGGAGGGCGAGCTTTTTGTCCTCAGGGACGAGCGCAGGAGGGAGAGGCTGGGAATCGAGTTGAAGGAGGTCTACAGGGAAGGATACCTCTTAAACGAATCCCGGGTGGTTCTGGGAGTCAGGATGGGACCACGACCTGAGATTGTAATCAGCATGGCCTCTGACAGGGACATCTATCATGCTGGAGATCGGATCGGAGTGGATGTGTTCGTGGAGAACAGAGGGGATGGGGACGCGGAGAACATCCGCCTGGACCTCGATCTCAACGAGCCCCCATCAGATACACTGACCATACCACAGGGAGATCTCAGAAGAGGCATGCGCAAATCTCTTCTGAAGTCGGGAGAGGTGTGGAGGGAGAGGATCAGCTTCCTGGCCCCCAGCCTTCCTGAGACTGTGAGTATTGAGGTGGTGGCGACAGCAGAATATCTGGATGCAGACGGCAACATTTACAGATCTGAATCTTTCATGCCCGTAACTGTGGCCGGACCTTTGGAGCTGCACAAGCATGTGCAGGATACACAGACCTTTGGCAGGACGTACTACGTGATCGATACGGTCAGGAACACAGGAAATGTTAAGCTGAATCTGAGTTTCATTGATGGCGCAGGAGACGCATTTCAATCCGAGAAGGCGCCTGAGCAGAGGTTCGAGCTCGCCCCAGGAGAGACTGAGATCATAAGCTACGCTGTGAAGGCCAGGCGCCCTGGCGAGGGTATGGTTCTACCACCTGCGAGCTGCAGTTACTCGATGGCAGGCAGCACTTACACCGTGATCTCTGAGAGCCCTGTTGTCGATGTGTTCGGGCCGCAGGTCGAGGCGAGACGTTATGTGGGAGATTCATCAGCTCCGGATGTGTTCCAGATACGCATGGATGTTAAAAATAGCGGCAACCGTTATGCAGGCATCCGCGCCTACAGAATGTTCCCGGAGGGCATCGAGATTTTGAACGGGAAGAACGACCTCAGCTTTGCTCTTGCTGCTGGCTCATCAAGAACCTTCTCCTGGTCGATCCGCTGCCGGAACGACTCCTGCATGCTTCCACCGTTTGACCTGATTTACTTTGATTCTGAGAACAACATGTTCCGCTGTGATGTTCCTTCTCTCAAGCTGGAGAAGAGATCCACGGAGATGCCGAATATGGGCAGGGAAAACAGCACAGAGCGCACCGAGGTTGAGGTCAGCGAGTCCGTCCGGAGTGGAGAGGTTGAATCATATTCATCCAGATTCGCGCTGGCGCTTCTTCTTTTGATCTCCGCTCTGGTATGGGTGAGATCCCTTTGAGGTATGCTGGTTTCGCTCTTATACGTGAGTATTCCTATTAACCCCCTTTTACGATCTGCCCATGTCGCTGAGTAATTTTATAGATGATTTTATATCAAAAAAGTTGGTTTTTAGGAATTCTCATTCGCTCTTATGTGCTTGGCAACATGTGGGTCGTACAATGTGGTTGCTGAACGCAATCATTCATTCACCAGGGATGCATAGCAGAACCAGTACCTCCATGGGTAAGTTATCATATGGATAAGAGCATTGGCCATATGCTATTGGATTCTCAAACAACATTCAACACAGCACGATATGACAAAAATGTGTGCGTTCAGCAACCCGCCACCACCGCTCCCAGGTAAATCCGCAAGAGCGCGATCTGAGCGCGATCTTTTACTGCGCCTGCAGAGGCTCACGCATTCTTAATATATCATACCGTGATTCTACCTCACATGATTGTATCTGTCTCACGCTCCTCCATCTCTGGAACTGTATGCGCGCCTCCGTCGAAGAGCTACACTCACAGAGCTGTGCTGATCACAGCGCTCTCTGATTCGGGATGCGTGCACAGACCGCTGATATCTGCAGACACCCGGGCCACGATAACGGCATGCGAGGCCTTTGGGGCCAGTGTGACTTTCAGAGGAGAATCTCTTGAGATTCAAGGGGTCTCCGGCACGCCCAGGACACCTGAGAATGTCATAGATGTTCTGAACTCCGGGACGACGCTCAGGTTCATGTCGGCGGTTGCAGCGCTCACAGACGGCGCAGTCCTCACAGGCGACAGCTCGATACGCAGCAGGCCGAACGGCCCGCTTCTCAAAGCGCTCAACGACCTCGGCGCTGAGGCGTTCTCCATAAGAGGGAACGATCGCGCTCCGCTTGTAATAAGAGGGAGGATCAGGGGCGGATCAACATCTCTGGATGGCAGCGTGAGCTCTCAGTTCCTCTCAGCCCTCCTGATAGCATGCCCTCTCTCAAGTGGCGATACGACGATCTCGATAAAGGGCGAGCTGAAGTCCAGGCCGTATGCCGAGATCACTCTGGATATCCTGAGAGATGCCGGGGCCCAGATACACGCTGATGGGAATCACTTCTTCATGCATGGGGGTCAGAGGTACAGGCTTCAGGAGTACACGGTTCCGGGTGATTTCTCATCCGCCTCGTATCCTCTGGCAGCGGCAGCTCTCGCAGGCACTGTGACCGTGCAGGGCCTGTTCCCCTCGAGGCAGGGCGATTCTGCGATAGTTGCGATTCTCAAAGATATGGGTGCAGACGTTTCATGGGATACCGCGAGGGGAGAGGTCAGGGTGTCGCGGGCAGATCTGAAGGGCACAGAGATAGATGCGAGCCTGACCCCGGATCTCGTGCCAACGCTTGCGGTGCTGGGGGCGGTGGCCGAGGGGCATACAGTTATAAAAAACGCGGAGCATGTCCGCCACAAGGAGACCGACAGGATCCATGCGATGGCGGTCGAGCTGACGAAGATGGGCGCAAAGATAAAGGAGAGACCTGACGGTCTGGAGATTGTGGGAGGAGAGCTGCATGGAGCGGATCTCCACGGGTACCACGACCACAGGATCGTGATGGCTCTGACCCTGGCAGGGATCGTGGCAGGCGATACAAGGATCGATACATCGGAATCAGTCGATGTATCCTATCCGGCGTTCTTTGAGGATATGAGAAGGCTTGGAGCGAATTTGCATATCAACGATCCTCTGGCCGGAGCAGGTTAACATGGAGTGATACAAAGCCGTATTTGCTCAATATCGTGAGCGTACTTGAGTTACTGATCAAGTGAAGCCGCTCTGGCGCAGCCGTTCATCCAGAAATCCTCCCATAGGGCAATTTACCTCAACGTATTGAGCATGTTCCAGTGGTCATCGGTTAAGGATTTTATGTAAATATATTGACCACGAAATTTGACAAATTGAGATCTCCCCCATAGTGGAGAGTTTGGTTCAAATCGACCGCCTGTGGACTTGAGTCCTGATAGCAGTACTGAGGATAAGACTATTAAGTCCAATTCTACACATGTCGATCTTAACCGATGACGCATGTCAACGCATTGAGCATGTTTCAAAAGCCGCATTCTACGCTATCTGAGATGAATTCCCGCACCAAAAATTCGCAGCAAGCGAGAGACGCACACGCGCAACATACCGTCCGGATCGCACCTTCCTCATAGAACCTGCTGGGTCGCAGGAACTCCATCAGGAAGGAGTACCGGATTTCAGCGTCCTCTTCACGCGACGCCTGTAGTAGCTTATCGGATGCCTTATGCGCCTGCAGAGCTCATCGCCACCAGGGCAGTTGCCGTATGTGAGCATTGTGGAGCACGATGGCGGCGTGTATCTCGTCCCTGTAGATCCGGCGATGTGCTCGATCTGGTATCTTGTCATCTCCTCATCGAAATCGGGGCTGTTGTTGAAAATGCCAATTATCTCCTCGACACCCAGATTTATGTTCAGAAGGAAGCTGGTGAGCGCGAATCTTGCTGTGTGTGCCAGGTTTCTGCCGGCAGCGAGCTGCTCCAGCAGCTCTCTCATGCACGGCGGCAGAGCATCTCTATTGAACTCTCCGAGATCCACCATGGCGTTCCGCTTCGATGATTCGAGCTCATCTCTTATGGATTTCAGCTGATCCGACAGGCCCTCGCATATGCTTCCGGCATCGAGCGGGAGCCCCTCCTGTATCCTGTCCTTGATCCTCTCCTCCATCAGGCGGAGCATCTCTTCGCGGGTGACTGTGAGATAGCCACGATCCAGGTTTCTGTTGATGAGCTTCCACTTCTGGCTTCTGAACCTTGCCGCTGACACCACAAAATCGACAAAGTGTATTCTGAATCTCTCCCCCTCTGATAGGGGTCGCATACCCAGATCTCTGGCAAGCTCCAGCACCTCTTCTGTATCCGAGATCCTCAGCCTCCTGTGGGCGAGCTTCGCCTCCGCCAGGACATAGCGTCTCAGAAGATAGTCATCGTCAATGCACGAGACGATCAGCCTGGCGAGAGGATACGACAGGAGCTCGACGTTCTGCCTCACGCTGTCAGACATGTCCGCATCCGGTATCTCTCCATGGAGCGCCCCGCGGACACGCTCAACTGCCCTGCGCCTGACAGGCTGGAACGCCCTGCTCCTGAGCACATCCTCAAGGGGGGCATCTATCCGCCTGATATCCTCTGCTGCTGCATGCGTGAACGGATACCAGAAATTCCTCATTCCTGCTCTATTCTGGGCGCCAGGAGGTAGCTGACGTGGACCTCATTCAGCCTGAAGCTGATCCGCAGCGGATAATCGATACCTATCTCGAGCTTCACCTCCGGGGCCTTTCCTATGGATTTGCTCATGTCAGAGAGGTAATCCAGGGAGAACAGTGATCTCGCCTCGCCTGGCTTCATGTCAAGAAGCTCGGAGCTGGGCATCGTGAGCCTGAGGGCGTCTATATCGCCCTTCGCCTCCATGTAGAACACATCATCCTTCACGCCCAGCACCACATGATCGCTTACCTTTTCCGCGGCTTTGATCGCTCGTCTGAACTCCGACCCCGGGATTGTCACATGCGCCGGCAGATCGAGCTCCGGAATCCTGGGCTCCTTGCGTATCGCGCTCGGATCTATCAGGCTCAGCGTGTATGAGAGAGAGCCGACACCTATCTTCAGCTTTCGCTCATCCTCGAGCAGCTCGAGCCGCACGCGCTCACCTCGATCGGCCATGCTCAGCAAATCACTCAGACGCACCAGATCGACCCCGATCTCTCCAGGGGTCGCCTGATAGAACTCGAACGCGGATGCATCGATCCTGAGTGAGACCATTGCGACGTTCGCCGGATCGACCGCTTTGAGCTCGATACCCTTCTCAGATATCGTAAACTTGACCTCATCGACCAAGGAAGATACTGCCTCGATCGCATCCCGCAGGGTTTCTGCATCAATAACTGCCTTCAGCATCCTAGCGCCTCCAGAAAAGAAAGTATCTAGTATTTAATATAGTTTTCCATGTGATCCATCACGGGACCTCCTGGCGTGCAGTGGTAGCGGAAACCTCCGCCCACAGGATCTGCATTCTCTTTTGATATGCCATCCGACCTGTAAAAGGCTCCGCTCCTGAGAGACGGTTTCCATGGAAACGACGACAGGCAGCGGCAAAGTAATGGCTGTATCTACGTATGGTGGATACAGCGCTGAATCCGATGCATGCGTAAGCTGAAATTGCATTTGAGTTTGGGTGTTGCATTTGGGTTGCAGCCCCCGAGGCTGGGTCTTGCAGACCGATGTCATCCGGCCTGTTGCAGCGGTGCATTCTCATCAGTGCATGCTCTGATCTTTATCTGGTCTTTAGGCCGGAGCAGCTGAGTCAGTCATACTCTCTCCACGTATTTCCACACTTTGTGCATCTGAAGAAGCGGACCTCAGACTCATCAGCGGCTCTCAGCTGCCTGAGCCACCAGTAGGCGGTATCGTTCCCGCACTCCGGGCACTTCGCTTTTGTTGTCGGCAGGCCTGCAGATTCCTGCTCAAGCACGGGCACAGACCTCTCGAGCTTGTTTGTCACTGAGACTATCGGGTTGTTCGAGCTCTTCGGTATCTTCATCCCGCACTTTCTGCATACCATCATCCCATCTCTGGGGATCATCATGCTCTTACACGCTGGACAGAACTCCATCGCCAGCTGGTCGACCCGTGCTATATTAAAGGTTGCGATTGTTGAGGTTGTGGTAACATCGTGCCAAAATGGAGGCGCAGAGCACAGCCAGGCGGCCAAGAGCGGTCGTGAGCTCGAGGGTCATCTGCTCGAATAGCGAACAGGCTGTCAGAATTCAGCGTGTACTGGCGGAATGCTGCGTGGGTCCGAGACGATGCGGATGATCTCAATGATACAGGTACATGACCAGCTCGAACCACTTGATGGATTCTGCTGAAATCTACGACTGCATAGAGGGGATTCCACAAATCTGGATGGGTTGAGCGTGCCGATTTCAATGATACAGGTACACGACCTCAATAACAGCGAGGAGCAGGATGACCTGCAATTCAAATGGGTGAAGCAGCGTCGGGACGAAAGATATGTATACAGGCCATCGACGCTATTATGGGATGGCCGAGATGCCGCTCAGCAGCCGGGCTATATGTATCTTTTTGCTGATCGTGCTGAGCATCGGCCATTCGTCCGCCGATGATGTCAACGATCTTTGGCTGCTGATCTCCAGCTATGAGGATATCGGCATAACAGTGCAGGACCTCGCGTTCTTTCTCGTCTCACATGGATACGATGCGACCCCTGAGAGGTCATATGTGACTGTCAGACTTCCCAGCGGTAAGGTCGTTTACCTCACGCCCAACGGAGGGGCTCCCAGACTGGCGGATCTCTGGATGGAGCAGCCGAAGAGCACAGGAATCATGCAGGTGATACCCATAGCAGAGATCCAGAAGGACAGATCTTACAACATGACAACCAATCAGGAGTTCGTCAAATCTGTGAGCAGGCTTACGATGTTTCCTGTGACCCCTCTGGGAATGTGCTACGACGGGTCCCAGAAGCTGGCAAATCTTTATACAGAGTTCGGGTATAACATAAGATACATGTACGACCCGAGCGGGTTTGAGAACCAGGGACATCTGTGGATAATCGTTGAAGATCCTGATAACATCGACAGATGGCTTGCAGTCGACAGCTACTACGGAGTTGTTACAGACAGCAGCTACTATAAAGCGCCGTACAGCTTCTCCGACATAAAGTACCTCGATTCTCTGAACCCAAAGTGGAGGTATGCCTGATTTGATGGTGTCACAAACCTGCCTTAAGCGGCCGGATATCATACCTGCGCCCAGGAGGTACCATGAATCCATGTTATAAAATAATAATTTTTACAATTTTGGTGAGCACCGCATATCCACTGGATATCTGTGATAGATCCGATCTTCGCTTCTCAGAGATGCGCGGTTGGGATCTCAGCGGAGCACATCTCAATCAGTCGGACCTGACGGGCGCGGATCTCAGGGGTGCAAACCTGAGTGGAGCATATCTGAGGTCCGCATGGCTTGTGAATGCAAACCTTGAGGGCGCGTCGCTGGCGGGCGCGGATCTGAGCATGGCGGATCTCAGCGGCGCGAACCTCAACGGCACAGATCTATCGAGGGCGAAGCTGAGGAACGCGCGGCTGAGCGGTGCGAGTCTCATCAGCGCAAATCTGACGATGGCAGACTGCACAGAGGCCATGATGGATGATGCATCTCTGAAGGATGCTGAGATGACGAGCACGAGGTTCTTCCGCACGGATCTGACAGGCGCGGCCTTCTCCGGTGCATCGCTGAGCCATGCGAACTTTGTCGGTGCTCATCTGAGCTGGGCTGACATGAGCAGTGGCAGATTCAGTAACAGCCAGTTCTCCAGGGCTGAGCTATACGGAGCGAATCTGACGGGCACGGATCTCAGCGGCTCTGACCTGACCCGATCATACATGATGAGGGCGAGAATGACCGGCGCAAACCTGAGGAGCGCCAGCCTGGATTATGCGGACCTCACAGAGGCGGATCTGAGAGGTGCGGACCTGAGCAGCTGCAAGATGCGCTACGCAGATCTCAGCGGGGCCAACCTGGCAGGTGCGGACGTCTCAGAGGTGGTGCTGGATTCTGTGAAGACGACGGGAGTGAACCTGAGCGGCGCGAACCTGTACAAAACATCGCTCTTCAACCTGGATCTCAGAGGCATCGATATGCATGGAGTGAAGATGAGGAAGGCAAAGATGGACACGGTCTTTCTCACAAACTCAAACCTGGCAGGGGCGGCGCTGAATGATGTGACAATGCACATGGTCGAGATGACGAACGTGGATCTGAGTGGGGCGAGCCTGCGCAACATTGAGTACGACGAGTTCACGCTGAGGTCGCTCAAAAAGGCCAACCTCGATGGTGCTTCTCTGGACGATCGCCTGAAGTCAGACCTGAGCGGGTGAGATCATGAGGTTCCTCATGCTCATCATGATGCTCGCTCTGCAGCCTGCTCTCCCCGCCAGTGCTGCAGATATCGAGGTTCAGCCCACCGGGTCTCTGGGAGATGCGCTCGATTCCGCATCTGATGGAGACACCATTTATCTCCAGCCAGGAATATACAGCGAGAGCCTGGCAGTCAATAAAACCGTGTGCATCACAGGTCAAGAGGGCGCGGTAATCGAAGGCGGGATCAGGATACTTGCGGATGGCGTGCTCCTGAGCGGCATCACAATCCGCGGTTCCGGAATAATCCTCAGCTCAAACGGCAGCCGGATAGATGGCTGCAATGTGAGCGGGTGTACAGGATCTGGGATCGTGATAACTGGCTCCGGCAGCAGCATCGTCAACAGCAGCATCACCAGAAACGGCCTAGTGGGTATCGAGATATGGGGAAGCAACAACACGGTACGGTGGAACAGAATCGATGCAAATGATGATTGTGGCATCATAGTACATGGTGCTGATAACGTACTGGAGGGCAATGCGATTCTGGAGAACCTCCATGACGGGGTGGAGATCGAGGGCTCCAGCAACCTGATCGCCGGGAACAACGTGTCCATGAGCCGTGGTGCTGGAATAGAGATTCTGAACATGTCCAGCGGTAATGTTGTGGAGGGCAATACCATCCATGGGAGCGGAGAGTGCGGCATAGAGGTCATCGAGTCCTACGAGAACAATATCACAGGAAACATCCTCAGGGGAAACGGTTTCGGGATAAAAACGGAGCGCGCGACAAACAATCTGATCTCAGGCAACACAGTCCACAACAGCGCGGAGGATGGCATCATCATCTCAGACGAGAGCAGGTGCAACACGGTTCACAAGAATAACGTGAGCAGCAACCACGTCGCCGGCGTGAGGATCAAGGGATCAAAGGATAACGTGGTTATCGGGAACAGTGTGCGCGGCAACGCAGTGGGTATAGACATATCCAGCTCTGAAAACAACACCATCCTTGGAAACTGTGTGGTGATGAATGGGGTGGGCATACACCTGGACATGTACAGCACGGACAACACGCTTTATCACAACGCGATGATCGACAACAGGCAGAGTGCTCTGGACAGCTCAGTGTACTACGGGAAGAACATGTGGGACAGCGGCAGCGAGGGCAACTACTACAGCGATCACATCTGCCAGGAGGTATGCGGTGCATATGAAATACCGAGCGGCGAGGATAGAAAAAACATCGACAGATTCCCGCTGAGCTCCTGGGATGAACGGCTCATGGATGTCGAGTTTGTATGGCCGGTCTCTGGATGCGTGCCTGCGTACGCGAAGGGCCTGGCCATATAAGAGCCACTCTTTCGCTCTTCTCATCTCCTTTTATATCTCTGAGCTGCTATAATCTCTCCAAGCCTCCCCAGATAAGTGCCGTCCAGAAGATATATTCTGGAGCGGCTCAGATCGATGAGCTTCATGAGCGGGCCCCTCTCATCGCCCATCTCATTCAGGGGCAGGCTGCCGCAGAGCGGGTTGAAGGCAGGCATGACCACAACCTCTTTCTTGTATTCCTCAGAGAATGCCCTCACCCAGACCCGCTCGCTCCTCGATGCTCCCAGCGGATCCACGAGCCTCACCGATGGATGGAGGTGCGCTGTGATTAGGGCTCTGGATGAGAGCACCTCCGGGTCAGGCCAGGTGTGGCCGTGGAAGTACCCGATGCCATCGATCACCACACCATCAGGCTCGCACACCTCAGCCCCGGGCGCAAGATCCCTGAGACCGGTATCGTGATTTCCCGGGACCAGGGTGACCTCCACGAGCTCAGAGAGGTTCCTGATGAAATCTGGCACCTCGATCCTCTCCTGCCAGCTCGTTCTGGGCACGTTGTGCTTCAGGTCGCCGAGCACGACCAGCCTCTCCGGTCTGTGTTCATCGATCATCCCCCGAAGCCGATCGAGCAGTTTTCCGGTCTGGCTTGGAACGTTCGCGCCTCCGAGCCACAGCTCGTACTCGATGCCGAGGTGCACATCCGCAACCACCATGGCCCTGTGTTTGCCCTCTGCGATGAGGACAGCATCTCCTGCGACCGGTAGAAACCTCACCTGAACCCACCCATTGCACCTGATCCCCTGCAGGTAATTTATGCATCGCACTTTTACGGGCAGAGGTCGAAGGCCGGCTCGGAGGATATCGATCTGATGAGCTCTGAGGCAGCCTGATCTCCCTGTAGATGTATCCACACGCTGCCCTCCGCGCCGCAGACGCCACCCGCTGCCATGATCTCTGCCTCTGCGCCTGTGAGCATGCGTATCGCATCGATCTCCGTTATTATCTCGCCCGGTACTGGAAGAAGACGCAGGCCCCTCGCTCCCGGTGCGTTCAGCCTGCGCGAGAGATCCATGAGGTCTGCGCTGACACGCTTCTCGAGGCCCACAGGTACAATCAGACCGACCCTGCGACCGACTGCGGCCTGGAGCGCGGCAACGATCGTCCCGCCCTGTGGATGCCCGACGAGGACTGCGGCCTGCCTGCGCTGGAGATCGAGCGCATTTGCGCCTTTTATTATCAGATCCCCCTCGGAGAGATCATCGACCACATCGAAGAGCGTCAGACCTCTCCTCCATTCTCCTTCTCTTATTATCACATCCCCGGGGAAGTCGCGTTCATCCGGAAGCCTGCCCGTCTCGCTGGTCTTCATCCATGGAGGAAGCGTGATGCCCCTGAAGAATCTGTGCCTCGAGAAACCCTCCCTCTGTCCGATCAGCTCCAGCAGCTCCTCAGCCACGTAACCGTTGGTGGTGCCTGCGATGATAACCACTGTGCCAGATCGCATCGCCTCACGGACCGCAGGATGCGCGGCCACAGCCCTTGCGATCAGACGCTTTCCAGCCGCTGGCGTTAAAACAAACTGGCTCATGATTTCAGATAAACATCTGGATGAAAAACGTTCTCTCAGGGAGGATGTGCATTGCGCCAGCGCGCATCAGAGCGGAGCTGCGCATCTGCTCTCCAGGGCTATCCAAGCTGCTGTGTTGAATAATTGATACCTAAAAGGTCGATGGCCATCGGTTTTACTATAATTGCAATTTGTATGAACTGGGTCTCTGCTATCAGATTTCAAACATCGCTCTTATGCATTCAACAACTTGTGGGTCATGCTTGGAGGTTGCTGAACGCGATCATTCCCCCGGAAGGAGGGCAGAGCAGGAGCGGTGTCTCTTTGGGCAAGTCATCAGATGGATAAGAGCGTTCAAACATTATTCAACACAGCACTCCAAGCCGCACTGAAAGCGATCCTCAGGCACGGACTGGTTTCAGCGAACCGCGGCATGTTCCACATGGAGTCTCGCAGTCACTCAAAATCGCCCTCGATCTCCCTGGGAGCTAGCAGAAGCTCCTTGAAGATGAGTATCTCTATCACCTGGGCCACATACCGTCTCTGCTGGAAGCGCAGGATGTCCTCATGCATCCTGAGCTCGCTGTCTATCTGCACCCTGAGGAGTGCCATGCGCAGCTCCTCCTTCTCAGGCTCACTGAGCGTGTTTCTCAGCGTGCAGAACTCCCTGAGCAGCTCCGGAAGCCTCATCGGGTTCTGAAGCACCTTCGCGAGCAGGAGTATGTAATCCCTGGCGTTCGCCGGGTTTCTCTCGCCTGTTAGAAGCTCAAGCTCTGAGATCCTGTAGACCTCTCCCTCTATGCTGATAATGTCCCCGTTCAATCCATATCACCCTGCGATACCATGCGTCTTCTGATGATGCTCTCGCAGATCCTGAGATCCTCAGGTGTATTTATGTTGATCGCGAGCTCGATCCTGTTCATGATGAGGTGGAAATCCTCCTGCTCCTCTGAGATATTCGATCCCCTGAGGATGTTCACGCCTGCCGGCACTATGAGCTCTCCCCAGTAGTTGAAGATCACGTCAGGCCGTCTGCCGAGGGATCTGTGGAGGCTCAGAGGGGTATGGACGGAGAGCGCAGGCTCCGGTCTGGATCTGTATACATCAATTACCTCTCTTATGATCTCCTCTGTGATGAGGGGAAGATCCGCCATTATCACCATCACAGGTCCATATATCCCCGATCTTTCAACAGCCTCGATCATATCGGGGATGTAGCCTGAGCCAGAGGTCTCTGTGACCTCCAAATCCTTCCCCAGAGACCATATTCTCGTCTCCGGTGTGGCGCTGGTCGTGGCCACGATCATCCTCCTGATCAGTGGTTTTATGGCGGAGACGACGTAATCGATCAGCGGTTTTCCGAAGAGACGGACCATCGGCTTCTCGCCCATTCCGAGCCGGGTGCCCCTGCCTCCGGCCATCACCACACAGTCCAGCCCGTCACCCCCAGCACGAGGGCTGCGCAGAGCGCTGTTGCCCTTCCAATCTCATTCGATGCGCCTATGCCATCGCCCGATCCACCGCCGAAGTTTCTCCTTGAGACGCGCGCCAGATGGAGTGCGGATAGTATGGAGAGCATCAGCATGATCACTCCTGCTGTCTTCAGGAGGAGAGCTGATGCGGTTGAGGAGATGATAAGCCCTGTGAGGAACTCCCTCTTCCCGGTCCTCTCTATCATGATCTGGCCCAGGCCTGCCTTAAACGGCTCTGTGAACGCTGCAAACGCCAGCATGGACTGCTTTGCTGAAATCTCTGAGACGACAAGAGCAGCTGGAAGAAGCACATGATCCATGGATCTGATCGCTGAGAAGAGCGCGAGGAGAACCAGTATCACGAACACAGCCCCTCCAGATCCGAGGTTCACGTCCTTCATGGCCTTTATCTTCTTCTCAGGGCTCCCGTGCGCGGTCACACCATCGCCGAAGTCTGCGAGGCCGTCTATGTGATTTATTCCACAGACCCAGTATATCGCGATCATTATGCAGATCGCGTTGATATCCGGGGGCAGGAATAGGCCGAGGAGATACGCCACTGCTGCGAAGATCAGGCCCAGGGAGAGCCCGATGATTGGAAAGATGTAGACATGCCTCATCAGGGCCTCGATCCCCTCCATTGATATGCCAACTGGTATCGTGGAGAGGAAGCCGAAGCCGGACCTAACTGCGAAGAGCAGATCTCTCAGCTGAATCCCGCCCTGGTGTACATGTTCGAGGAGACGCCACCGATGAGACCGCCGATCACATCGTCCATGAACGGGCCGAGCCTGGCGAGGATCCCGGGCTTTGCCTTATCATATCTGACATACTCGAATGTTCCCTTGTATCCGCCGATGTACTTCGCTATGCTCATGCCCAGCACCTCATCGGCTATGAGATACGTGAGATCCCTCTCGTAATCCTCCCCACTCAGATTGGGGAGCATTCTCATCCTTCCCCTCTCCTCCAGAAGAACCCCTGCGTATATGAGAAGCGCTAGGTTCGGGTCAGACAGCGCAATCTTCAGCTCCCTCCTGAACACAGCATCCGCCTTCTCGCGGGTCTCGACGCCTGGATGCGGGACGTACAGCTCCAGAGCGGTCGCGACTATCTCATCAACTGTAATACCCTCCTCCCTGAGAACCTCAACGATATCCATCACAACACCTCCCGGTGCGGGATGGCGGGAACTCCAGCCGTCCCTCAGGAGCAGCTGACGCCAGGCAGCATCGTTCACCACACACCCCTCAGATCTGCGGACTCATGCATCTCTGTTTTCATTCCTTCTGCTGTCACTGACACGAAAATCCAGGATTTCCATCTTTCGGCCGGTCACAGATGCAAGATGCTCTCAGCCAGCGGAAGTGATGATGGCGGAGAAAACGCTCATGGCGTGGAGGTAGTTCCAGCTGGAATATCAAACAGAGAATCTCTGGAGAGGATCAGCGTGAATGCGGGGCGAGACCGCTGTGTCACAACTGGAACATCAAAGATAGTGGTATCTCTCCTAGACTCCGCCATCCCTTATCGCATTCCTTAGCGCAGCTCCGAGGGCCTTCATCGCCGAAATGATCTTCTCCCTGTCATCGCCGCCGTCTGCGATAACGTGGAGCGTGAAAGATCCGTTGTATGCCATGGACCTCATGAAGTGCTCCAGGTTCTCCAGCGCCATTCCGCCGATGCTCTCAGAGGAGAGCTTCAGAATCGCTTTGAACCCCGGAGCCCCAAAGCTCACTGCAGCCAGAGCGGTGCAGTCCCCATACGGCACTATCGCGCTGCCGGTGCCGCTCTTCACTGCTGAAAGACAGCTTCCAAGTGTTATCCCGACGTCTTCAACGAGGTGGTGATCTCCGGTCGCATCGCCTCTGGCTCTGATTCTGATATCGAAACGCCCTGATGCTGCGAGCATTCTCAGCATGTCGTCCAGAAGCTCGACGCCTGTGGAGACCTCGGCCTCCCCTGTGCCGTGGAGATCCATGTGAACATCCACATCAGTCTCGTATGTGGTGCGGCGTGCTGATGGTGTCATAGCTTCTCTATGTGTACCTCTCCCTCAAACCCGACGAGCTCTGCGCCATCGTCTGTTCCGTGAATCTCCACCCCGTCCATCTCCTCGGCCCCGCAGAGCACATCCTGCTCCGGATGGGTTCCGGGCTGTATTCTGCAGCTCAAGCGCGTCCTCTTTCCCACAGATACTACCACCCTGAGCCTTGGGGAGGCTGGATGCCCCTTCGGGAGCACTATGAGCGGAGAGCCGAGCTCGCGGATGTGGAATATCGTGCATCTCAGCCCCCGCTCAATGGCCTCGCCGGTGCCGAATGAGGATGCGACTATGAGATCATCTGGATCTGTGAATAAAACGATCTCCTCCCGGTCGGTCTCAAGAAAGAAATGCCTGCCAAGCGTCCTGGCTAATGCCAGTGTTCCCGTGCTGCCACGAAGGTACGCTATCTCGTCGTCTGCGATCCTGATCTTCATCTCTCGAGCTTTACGTTCCTGGATTTGCATGAGGGGCACATCGGCCTTTTGCCCATCCCCTTGAACTTGTTTCCGCAGTCCAGGCATATGTAATCCTTGGCAGACAGGCCCTCCTCAATCGCGCCGAGATCCGGGCCACCTCCAACTGTGCACATTCAATCTCACCTCCAGGAGTCTGTTTGTTGCAAACATATTTAACTTGCGGGAGTGGGCCGGCAATCAGATGGTCTCATCGCCTCAGGACAGCCCAGACGCAGGAGCACTGCAGCTGCAGGCGTCAGTGATGCTGACTATGGGGAAGCCGCGCTTTTCCGGTCAGGACCTGCAGAGCTCTTCCAGCACCGCCCTGATACTCTCCCTGAACTCATCGAGGGTACGGTCGTTGCATATTCTCATCTCGGCTGCAGCTATCGCCTCGCCCATCCCCCAGCCGAGCTCCCGGGCATCGCGCCTCTTCAGTGCCTCAGAGAGGTCTTCGCAATTCTTATCGTCAGGTCTGCCTCTGGATGCGATCCTCCTCTGTCTCTGTTCAGGAGGGGTGAATATCTCGATGAGATGGAATCGATCTGCCACCGATTTGAAGTACTCCACCTCTGCACCGCTCCTTATTCCATCAACCACGATCGTTTCATCCCTGCCCACACCTTCTAAACACCTTCTAGCGATCGCGTCCTCCCCATCGGCTCGCCTGAGCTCATCCCCCACCATCCCGTGGTTTGCATCTGTCGGCTCCAGACCTCTTCTCCTTGCCTCTGCCCTGATCACGTCACCCATAACCACGACCCTGATGCCCATCTCCCTCGCCACATCAGATGCCACGCTCTTTCCGGAGCCGGGCATCCCCACGAACCCGATGATCCTCAAGGAACGCTCCTCCTCATGGATCTGATCCTGACGTTAAACTTTAACGATCGCGCAAACCTCCTGAGATCCTCCTCAGAGACGGGCTCGAACTCGCCGCGTGGAGGGATGCCCTGCTGCAGGACGACCGACTCGAGGGAGCGGGGTGCCACATGCTGCAGAAGATCGGAGATCTCCTTCAGCTCATCCTCCGAGGGCATCCCGGGGAAGACGGTGATCCTTATCTCGAACGGTACATGATTCTCCACAATCACATCCAGGCTCCTGAGAACCCGCTGGAGTGTGTCTCTGCGCTGATACCCCGTTGCCCTGAGGTACGCATCCTCCCTGGGGGCTGCCTTGATGTCGAGAAAGACCATGCGCAGATATCCCTCGGATATCAGAGCCTCAAGGGTCTCCGGATGGTAACCGTTCGTCTCGACCCCCAGATCGAGGCCGCGTGCGTTTACCTCTCGCGCTATAGCAAGGGCAGCCTCTCTCTGCGCGAGCGGCTCACCTCCTGAGAGAACGACGGAGTCGATGCGCAGAGATCCGCTGAACTCGTGGAGTATGCTCTGGCCCGCGCCCCTTCTGGGAAAGAGGCGATCCATCAGCTCTGAGATGTCCACAGGTGTCCATCCGCTCTGAAGCTCCGCGTTCTGGCAGAACGGACATCTGAATGGACACCCTCTCAGAAAGATCACTGCAGAGACCCTCCCCGGCCAGTCAACAGTGGAGAGTGGCACGATTCCACCGAGGTTCACCATCATCATCTGCCCTCCTTCCAGTTTTTCGAGACCTGCCGGTCCAACTTAATCGGAGGTCGCAGGCCCTGCTCACCGAACGTACTGTCAGGGATCGGTGCTCGCTGGCAGGATACTTCTTTAATCATGCAGGCTCCTGTGATGCTGATCGTAGCTGTCGAATAAGATCAAAGCCTATAAAGTTACTTCACTGAGATTCATGTCGTTTGCTCGTATCACTGAGATCAACAGTATGTGGCACTGCAAAATTCGCGATCAGCTCTCTATTTGCTTGACAACCTGGAGGTTGTGTAATGTGGTCGATGAAAGCGCTCATTCAATCACCACGCATTCGGCATAGTCGAAGGGTTTCGACAGTTTCGACTTCGTCGAAACGCTTCGACGCATTCGAAGATAAGTCGAAACGAACGCATAGCAGAACCACCGTCTCCTCTGTAGAGCCATCAGATGGATAAGAGCGGCGTTTATGCCAGTGGACGTCGGTTCCTGAAATGCCATTCAGCGTTCTTGGCCCGCAGTTCGCAGTCGTCCCAAAGATTCCATGTGATCCATCCCGGCAGTCTCACAGAAGCTTTCTGCACTCGACCTTCATGCAGCAGCCCACCACAACGTTGAAGCCCTCGTCTGCGAGCTCCCTTACCACGGTCATGTCCTCAGTGCCCGGCTGGAACCAGACGGTCCTGCATCCCTTTGCTCTGATCTCCTCCGCCACCTCCCTGGCTGCGGATGGCCTTCTGAACACGTCCACGATGTCTATATCAACCGGTATGTCTCTTAGTGATGCATAGACACGCTCCCCCAGGATCTCCTCCCCCGCATGGTTCGGATTGACGAAGAACATCCTGAAGCCGTACGTCCTTACCACCAGCGATACGAAGAAGCTGGGCTTGTGGGGATCGGTGGAGGCGCCCAGCACCGCCACAGTCCTGGACCCTTTTAACACCTTTTTCAGTTCTTCCTCACCCCTCAGAATGGGCACGGATCACACCCGCCTCACAACAGGGCATGTCACGCTCTTCCAGCCCGCCAGACCTCCGAGAACAACCGCTATGCTCTTCCAGCCATGCCTCTTGAGGAACGATGCTGCCACCATGGAGCGCATGCCGCTGCCGCAGAATATGTAGACCGCTCTCTCTCTGGGCACCTCGTCCATCCTGCGGGGCAGCTGTGTGACATGGATGTGATGCGCTCCGGTTATGCTCTCCTCAGAGACCTCCTCATCTGATCGCACATCGAGTATCCATGCCTTGCCGCCCTGGTCCAGATGCCTGCATAGCTCCTGGACGGTCACGGTTCTCACAGAGCTGCTCTCGAGACCGGCCATGTGCCAGGCCAGCATTCCCCCACTGAGGTATCCTGAGATATCATCATAGCCCATTCTCATCAGAACTCTGGCCGCCCTCTCGATCTCATCGCCCACCAGGATTAACGGCATATCATAAGATAAAAACCATCCTGCGAGTGCGGACAGCCCATCCATCCATATGAACTGCGATGCCGGTATGTGGGCCCCGCCGTATGCCACCTCAGATCTTGTATCAAGAATAACACACTCATCGAGAGCTTCTCTGACCACCTCCGGGGAGAGGGGAGGGATGGCACTCCTATTGAGCCTGTGACCCTTTATGTTCAGCTCCTCCATCCGCCTGAAGTACGGGGGCCTCTCGAGCTCAACAGCAACAGTTCTGACGAACTCAGCCCTGCTTCCCGCCCTCAGCTTCGGGTTGTGGAGCCGCTCCATCCCCACCGTCGTCCAGGGGCGGTCAGTTATCGCAGACCCGCAGACAGAGCCAGCCCCATGCGCCGGGCAGAGGAGGACACCATCGCCCAGCGGGAGTATTCTCTGAAAGATGCTCTCGTAGAGCATGCCCGCAAGCTCCTCAGCGCGGTCCATGCCGAGGAGATCAACGCGCCCGACATCGCCCGCGAAGATCGCATCTCCGGTGAAGACCGCATGTGGAACCCCGGCGCGATCCTTCAGAAGGTAGGCCATAGAGCCGAGCGTGTGGCCGGGCGCTGATATCGCCTCGATCTGCCAGGAGCCGATCTGCCATACCTGCCCATCTCTGGCGGGCGCGCCGTACAGGTAATCGAGCTCAGGATCCGCGTGCCAGACAGATGCTCCCGTAAGGGCGGAGAGCTCAACGGAACCTATGACGTAGTCCTCATTCCTGTGCGTCTCAAGGATGTCTGTTATGCGCATACCGTTTCTCGAGGCTATATCCACATAAACATCGCAATCCAGCCTCGGATCTATGACAACAGCGCTCCCGCGGTCGCCCACGATGTACGAGTGATGCGCCAGACCCTCGGATGATATCCTCTCAAAGAGCATGCTCTCACCATGGATTCGGGCCTGTGACCGTCGGGTTCTCCGGATAGGAGGACCACTCCGTGAAGGACCCCTCGTAGATCCTGACATCCGGATGTCCGAGATAGTATTTGAAGAACAGATACTCGTTTGTTGCCTCCCTGCCCGTGCCGCAGTATACGATTATCCTCCTGCCCTTCAGGTCGAAGCCGCCAATCAGGGATCTCAGCTCCTCATCATCCCGGAGAAGACGGCTGTTCTTCTCCGTCATCAACCGCCTCCATGGAAGGCTGTGTGCGCCGGGGATGTGCCCTGGCTTGATCCACATGGCCTGTCCCTCATACGATGAGACAGGCCTTGCATCGAATATAATGACATCATCTCTTCCCATAATGCTCCTCAGCTCATCCATCTCCACAAAGTGCTCGCGTCTTATCTCAGATCTGAAGCCACCCTCCTGGACATCAGGAAATTCCTTCGTCAGCTTCCGTCCGGACTCCATCCAGCTCTCGATGCCACCATCCAGTATGTGCACCATGCGGTGGCCGAAGCGCACGAGCGCGTACGCGACCATGGTCTGCTCCAGACCATCGCCAATCCCCGCGGCACATCTGCTGTAAACTCCAGGGCCGCTGTAGACAACCACCGGCACATCTCCGGATATCCCCATGCTTCTGAACACAGCCTCTATCGACTCTGCCGGCACGAAGCTGGCCGGCTGCCTCCTGCGTGCAACCCTCAGAAGCCCCTCGTTCATGTAAACAGCCCCGGGGATGTGGCCCATTATGTAGTCATGCACATTCGGCTGGACATCAATTGTTCGAACATTATCCATGTTTTCATCCAGCCAGTCCGGAGATACCCACCTGACCTCACCTTTTGAGGGATACGGATACTCTCTCATGGAACTCAAACCCCACTCAGCAACAGAACTGCAGCATACTGTTCTTACAGGATTCTATTTCAATGTATCGAGAGCTGATCTGCGAATGTTCAGTCCAGAAATCTTTGACAATCATATTGCAAATATTGAGATTGTTGGTTTTACTGCTCTGTTACGGTATCTCGAACCGTTGAGGTAAATTGCCCTCTTGGCGGATTTCTGGATAAACGACCATGCCCGATGATAGCCGGCTTCACTTGAGCAGTAACTCAATTATAGTCCTTTGCGTCACTTCATGTAAATCCATTTAAAATCTAATGGATGTGTCATACTTTATAGATGATTTTATGTGGCGTGCAATATTATATCAACTTATACGGAATACTATAAGCTCACGATATTGACAAATACGTTATCTCACGCAGGATGGTTGTTATGTGAAGTTAGGACTCTAGAACAGAACACCATGAAAAAGTCACAAAAATTTTTATAACATAAAATTATAATCGCATATCATGCCATCGTGGAAAATTCTTGTTCCTGTCGTTCTCTCGCTTTTGCTCTCAGGCGGGCTGGCTGAGGAGTGGATCGAAGGCGAGGGAGAGACCCCGGTTTCAGGGGAGGTATCGTATGCGCAGGATGTAAGCGCGGGACAGTCTGCCAGCGACTCCGCCCCGGAGGCGCTCATGAGCTTTGATCTGGAGCAGAATCAGCCTCAGGCTGTCTACTTCGGCAGCAGGGAGGTGAGCTTCTCATCGTACAGATCAATGCTATCAGGCGCGAACATGCTCTGGATCGCAGACGGTCGCGCGTGGAGGCAGTACACGACCTGCCCGCTGGGCGGCACGGTCTCACTGGTTGCGACAGCGCCGTATGCGGGACCTGGAGACCTCATCGAGATATACCCGAGCGGGAGCACGAACACCAGGAGGTACTGGTTCGGCACATACAGCTATCTTAGCTTCTATGCTGATACCCCGGGCCGGCACATACTGCTCTTTGTTAAGGACAACCTCCCGAGCAGTGCTGTGATCATTGATGTAACAGGCGGCAGGTACATCCCTCCGGATTACGCCGGGCTTGCCATGATCACCGTGACCTCAGGCACTCTCAGGGGATTTGATGTCGTTGTCGATGATACATATCGATACAGAGACGTAGATGATGGGTTGATCGATGGCACCATCAGCTTCACAGTTCTGGGCAACATGAACCACAAGATCGCGGTCTCCAGGGGCGGATACCGCTACGTCCAGACAAGATACTTCGCCGCAGGGAGGTCGTACATGCTGAGAATATAATCGGGGTTCCTCCCTGTGATGTTCGCAGGAAAAGCATGACGAAGGCATGCAGCAGCAATCCTGCCTCAGCCTGGATCTGAGATGACATGCAGCTGTACCGGTGCGCATCAGAGCGCGCCGGGGATGGACTTTTATATCGATGACTGGTAATGTGGTCTGATCAATATGCCAACATGTGAAGACTGCAGATTCTACCAGCCCATAGATAAAAGTAAGGGGATGTGCGCCACTCTGGGAAACGAGACCCAGGCGGGCAGAGACTCTGACAGGTGCCCGATGAGGATGTTCCAGCCAAGGCGCTGACCTATTTGCGCTGCATTGCTTGAGTGCCGTCAAAGAGATTGCGCTGCTGTTGAGTCACACCTCCCTGCGCCTGCGTGGTATCTCGATGCGCTTGAGCTCCAGCGTCGCCTTCACGATCTCCTCGATCATCGCATCCAGCCCCTCCAGGAAGGGACCGGTCGCGGAAGTGGTGATCGCCCCCGGAGCGGAGGCTGCTATGAGCCCCTCCTGCTCGAGGACCCTGAGAGAGTAGCGCACCTTGTGGCTGGGTATCTTCGTCTCCTCTGCCAGCTTGAGTATGCCTATGGGCTCGTTCTCCACCACGCACTTCAGGATCGTCAGATGCCTCTTGAGCATCTCAAGCTCACTGGTCACCCTCTCTGCCAACATCAATCTTCACGCCCTTTGCCTCAGTACCGTGCGCGCCTGCTCAGGAAGTCGATCCCGTGCTTCGATACCACGCGCCTCCCCTCGTCCCTGCCGAGTATCTGCGGGGAGGAGACGCCGGTCACCACAAGCATTGTTCTTATCGTGCCCTTGAGCTCAGGATCTATCTGAGCGCCCCATATGATCCTCGCATCGGGGTTGATCCTGCTGTAGACCTCCTCCACCACCATCTCCGCATCCGCGATGGTCATGTCAGGCCCGCCAACGACATTGACAAGCGCTGAGGTCGCACCGGAGACATCCACGTCAAGCAGAGGGCTGCGCAGAGCCCTCATCACGGAGTCTCTTGCCCTCTCCTCGCCGTCCGCCTCCCCGAGGCCTATCATCGCCACACCACCGTGAGACATGACAGTCTTGACATCCGCGAAGTCGAGGTTGATCAGCCCGGGCCTGGTGATCAGCTCTGTTATCCCCTTCACGGATCTCATCAGGACCTCGTCCGCCACCTTGAATGCGGCCTGCAACGGCAGGTTTGGCGCGACCTCAAGGAGCTTGTCGTTTGGAACGACGATTACAGTGTCAGCAGATTCCCTCAGCCTCTTCAGGCCGGCCTCAGCGTTCGCCATCCTTATCGAGCCCTCCGCGCTGAACGGGAGCGTCACTATCGCTATGGTGAGGGCGCCAGCCTCCCTTGCAGCCTCGGCGACCACAGGCGATGCACCTGTGCCGGTTCCACCCCCCAGGCCGCATGTGATGAATACCATGTCAGCCCCCTGGACAGCTGCCTTTATCTGCTCGATATCCTCCTGGGCGGCCTCCTCCCCGATGGCCGGCAGGCTTCCGGCACCCAGCCCTCTGGTCGTCCTCCTGCCGATCAGGAACCTGCGGTCGGCATTGATGTGGAGAAGGTGCTGGGCATCTGTGTTTATCGCATACAGCTCAGCTCCCTGGATGCCAGCCTCCGATAACCTGTCTATGGTGTTGGATCCCCCCCCACCGCAGCCTATCACCCTTATGACTGTTGTGAGTCCCTCGAGGACCGAGACCAGATCCTCGTCTGTGGCGCTTGTGGGCTCAGCCCTTCCCTCCCGCTCAGCCCTGCTCAGGGCCTCGTCGATTATGGACTTCATGCCATCCCCTCTACATGCTTGTTTGGTTTTACTGTGCAATTAGTATATAGATTTTTTGATAGTGAGGCTGAGATTACACGGGTAATATATCTTTATGGCATTTAACAGTATTCAGATGATGCATGGTTTAACTACCATATATTAGATTATAATTTTAATCTGTAATCAAAATGTGTGCCGCGTGAATGCCTGTCTTGGTCTTGATCAACCTCTCTATCAGCATGTGATCAGTCCTGTGGATTGATGCAGGCTGCAGCTAAGCCCCTCGCGCCTCCACACTCCGGAGCTCCTTGAGGCGCTCTATCTGGTGCATGGTCCTCTCGATGTCCTGCAGCTTCTGATCCTCCAGATAATTTATGATCTCATCGATGCTCTTCTCGAGCCTGTATATCCTGTAGGGCCTGCCCTTCCCCGGATTCTTCTCGTCCCTCTCGGAGATCCATCCCAGCTCTCGGAGCTCTCGCATGGCGATGCTCACCTCCGGCTGCCTCAGATCTGAGTTCGTCTCTATGTCCCTCGATGTCGCCTCGACAACCCCTGCGAGATATGTGAGAACCTTGGCAACATTTCTCCTCAGTCCAATCTCCATCAGTATGGAAGAAAACTCCTCCTGCTCATCGCTGGGATCGGGCAGTGGTACCTTTTTCAACCCCATCACCACATCAGATACAAGATTGTTCAATATATATATGTTTCGTGGAAATTAATTGTAATGCGCGCTGCAGGGGATTGTGATTCATCCACTGCTGAAGGAAAACCTATATCTCCTTTAGCTCAATACTGGAGCCAGGTGTTCATAGTTGCCCACAGATAACGATCCCATTCTGGTTACATGTGGTCTGCCATATGCGAACGGCCCGGCCCACATAGGACATCTAAGAACGTATGTTCCTGCGGATATATTCGTGAGAGCTCTGAGGAGGATGGGCCGCGATGTCCTCTTCATCTGCGGATCAGACGCCCATGGCACTCCCATAGTGGTCAATGCCGAATCGAAGGGCATGAGCCCCAGGGAGCTTGTGGAGTTCTACCACAAGCACTTCGAGGAGGTCTTCAGGAGCATCAACGTCAGGTTCGACTACTTCGGATGCACAGATGATCCCTCGAATCATCACAGGACTCAGGAGATCGTGAGGGCTCTGATGGAGAGGGGACACGTCTATCCCAGAGAGATCGAGCTGGCGTACTGCCCGAGATGCGAGCGGTTCCTTCCCGATAGATACGTTGAGGGGATATGCCCGTACTGCGGTGTGCCGGCGAGAGGGGACGAGTGCGATCAGGGCTGCGGGAGGCACCTGGAGCCTGGAGAGATAAAGGATGCGGTATGCAAGGTCTGCGGCTCCAGGGCGGAGTACAGGAAGCAGACTCACTACTTCTTCAGGCTCTCCGCGTTCAGGGAATTCCTTCTTGATTACCTCCAGAGGCTGGGCGGTACTGCCAGTGCAAGGAACTACGCGCTCGAGTGGGTCCGGCAGGAGCTCAAGGACTGGTGCATAACAAGAAACATGAGCTGGGGCGTCAAATTTCCTGGGAGCGAGGATCTCGTCGTTTACGTCTGGGTCGATGCGCCCATCGGATACATCTCATTCACAGAGGAGTGGTGTAAAGCGCACGGTGTGCCCTGGGAGAGGTACTGGCGCGGGAAGAGCCGCATAATCCACTTCATAGGCGGGGATATCATCTATCATCACTGCATCTTCTGGCCCGCCATGCTCGAGGGCGCTGGCTACACGCTTCCGAGCGATGTCGTTGCGAGCGGCATGCTCAAGATCGACGACAAGAAGTTCTCGAAGAGCCGCGGATATGTCGTTTGGGTGAAGGACGACTATCTAGATCAGGGCCTTGAGCCTGATTATCTCAGGTACTACCTGGCAAGCTACACATCTCACACAAAGGAGGTGAACTTCTCCTGGAAGATCCTGCAGGAGAAGGTCAACACAGAGCTTGTGGGCGCCTTCGGCAATTTCCTGAACAGAGCTGTGACATTTGCTGTGAAGAACTTCGACGGAAAGGTACCGGAGGGTGAGCTGGACCCTGAGGTCATGAAGAGAATAGAGATGAGTGTCGGGGATGTATCCTCGTCACTTATGGAATATGAGTTCAAGAGGGCCTCGGATGCGGTGCTCTCACTCGCTGATTACGCGAACACCTACTTCCAGTCGCATGAGCCGTGGAAGCTGATACGCTCGGATCGAAGGGCAGCTGGCTCGGTGCTCAGGAACTGTCTCCAGATGGCGAAGGCGATGGTCATACTCATGGAGCCGTTCATGCCATCCAAGATGGCGGTCGCCTGGAGCCAGCTCGGTATGGATTCTCTTGATAAGGTGAGGTTCATGGATGCGGTTCAGCCCATACCAGAGGGTCAGGCTCTGGGCACCCCGAAGATACTGTTCAGCAGGATGGAAGACTCAACAGTGAAGAAGCTGGAGGAGATCTTCAGGGAGCGGATCCGCAGGGCGGAGGGTGCTGAGGAGGGAGTGGAGGAGAAACCGATGATATCGTTTGAACAGTTCAAGGCGCTTGACCTGAGGGCTGGCACAGTTCTTGAGGCAGAGCGGATAAAGGGCTCGGATAAGCTTCTCAGGCTCATTGTCGACATAGGCGAAAGGCGCCAGATTGTGGCTGGAATCGCGAAGATGTACAGCCCCGAGGAGCTCGTTGGCAGGCAGGTGGTTGTTGTTGCAAACCTCGAGCCTGTGAAGATATTCGGCGTGGAGTCGAGGGGGATGCTTCTTGCAGCAGACATAAATGGGAATGCTGTACTTCTCAGGCCTGATAGGGAAGTTCCACCCGGATCCGGGATCAGATGATTTCGCTGAGGTGTTGAAGGATGCTTGAGGTCGAGGGAGTCTGCAAGACATACGATGTGAAGGGGCGGAAGATTCTCGCTCTGAAGGATGTCAGCTTCAGCGCAAATGAGGGTGAGATCCTCGGTATCGTCGGAAAGAGTGGAGGTGGGAAGAGCACCCTCATGAGGATACTCAGAGGCATAGAGGATTTCGATGCTGGCAGGATCGTCATAGACGGCCTCGAGATCACCCCTGAGTCCGGTGAGGACGTCAGGATGCAGCAGCGAAGGATAACAGCGATACATCTCCAGCGTGAGTTCGGTCTCTGGACAGAATCCGCGATAAAGAACGTCGTCAGGCGCGTGTACTCCAGAGAGACAGGCTACGAGGCTCTTCCCATACCGGAGGATGCGAGATACGACGAGTATTACGAGGAGGCGAAGGGGTTTCTGGAGCTCGTCGGCCTTGGGCACAAGGCGAACCATCTCGCAACGATCCTGAGCGGCGGGGAGAAGCAGAGACTGCTGATAGCGAGACAGCTCGCCAAAAAGCCGAGGCTGCTTCTGCTCGATGAGCCTGCCACAATGGCCTGCCCGAAAACGAAGCAGGAGGTCCTGGATACAATAAAGAAGGTCAACGAGGAGCTCGGACTCACAACACTTGTTGTCTCGCATCTCCCCGAGATACACAGGTACCTCGCAGATCGCCTGATCTGGCTGGATGGCGGCTCCATCAGGACGATCGGCAAGCCCTCCGAGGTACTGAAGATGTTCCTCTCCAAGATCGGCCCGGCAGTGCCTCTTCCACCGAGGCCTGAGCCGCCCGAGCCGGAGATACTGGTGAGACGTCTCTTCAAGAGGAACTATCTCGTTGGAACGGGCGAGGTTCTCAGGATCTCAAACCTGAGGCTGAACATAAACCGGGGGGAGACGACTGCCATAATTGGATCGAGCGGCGCGGGCAAGACCACACTGCTCACGATGATCGAGGGCCTCAGGATGCCGGATGATGGCCATATCTATTACAGACATGAGGATGGCTGGGTCGACATAACAACATACTCGCCCACAAGAATGGAGATCAGGAGAAGGCTGGGCATAATGTACCAGGAGTTCGCCCTGATGCCCCACGAGACGATCCTGGAGCAGATAGCGTACAAGCTTGGAGTCAAGGGGCAGCATGTGATAGAGTATGCGAGGGAGGTCGCTGCGGAGATAGGTATAAGCGATCGCGTCCTGGATATGCTCTACACGCTCACAGATATGCGTGAGGATGAGGCGAAGGCGGTTCTTGAGAGGCTGGGTGTGGACAGGGAGGTCCTCTCGGAGCTCTTCCCGAAGTTCCCCGATACAGAGGCGAGGAGGTTTGCAGAGCCGGTTTTCAGGATCATGGACCTGGACACCTCTGTCCTCGACAAGTACCCGGAGCAGCTAAGCGGTGGAGAGAGCGTCAGGGCGTCGCTGGCGATACTGCTGGCTGCAAATCCGAGCATACTGATACTGGATGAGCCCTTCGGGGACATAGATCCTATAACCCTCAGAGACGTGGCGAACGCCATGAAGCGGATCCAGGCGAGATACGGCACAACCATAATCATCGTCAGCCATCATGTGGATCTCGTGAAGGAGGTCGCCCACCGCGCGATACTCTTCGAGAACGGGGAGATAATCGCGGATGGGGATCCTGCAGAGGTTTGCGAGATCTTCGTCGAGAGATGCGGCGCAGAGTACCTGAAGGAGCATTGAGGAAGCATTCAGCAGAGGGTGTCGGATGGACGAGCAGCTCGAGGAGATCTTCAGGCAGGTCTCAGATCGAATAAGCATCGAGGACTTCGAGGCCAGAGTTAACGAGAAGGTCTCCCTCATGGGCGGATTATGCGATCCTCTAACAGCTGCCATGCTCGTCGCACATGAGCTCGGCGCTGGCGAGATTCTGACCAGGATAAAGGATATCAGGCCAGAGTCCGGAGCGGTCACGTTCATCGGCAGGGTGATCCAGATCTCTGAGGTGAGGGAGTTCAGCCGGTCGGATGGATCAACTGGAAAGGTCGCATCTCTCACCATGGGCGACGAGACCGGGATGATAAAGGTGACACTCTGGGATGATGCGACGGATCTGATAAGCTCGGGGGATATCAGGGTCGACCAGTGCCTCAAGGTCAGAGGCTTCCCACGGCTCGGAAGATCTGGAACCGAGATAAGCATCGGGAGGGGTTGCAGCATCCAGGAGGCTGACAGAGACATAAAGGTCAGGGTCGAGCCTCTGAAGATCGCGGAGATACAGCCTGATATGGGCGAGATCAGCATAATAGCAAAGATCATCGATCCTGGTGAGGCGAGGGAGTTCACAAGAAAGGACGGCTCGAGGGGGTTCGTCAGGAGCATGCTCCTAGGAGATGAGACAGGGAGCATCGGCATCACGCTCTGGAACGATCATGCTCTCATCGATGTTTCGGAGGGGGATGTTCTGGAGGTTATCAACTGCAGCTCCCGGGAGAGATACGGGTTCGTAGAGCTCCAGACCAGCAGGTACACTGTGATAAGAAAGAGCTCCTCTGAGGTTCAGTACCATGAGCGCTTCACGCCTATCGCAGACCTCAGGGTGGGGGAGGTGTGCAACATAGCCGGATACCTGACAGGGATCGGCGAGCTCAGGGAGTTTCAGAGGGAGGATGGCACAAAGGGATATGTCACAAGCATAAACGTCACAGATGAGACCGGGCGTGTGAGGGTCTCTCTCTGGGGTGATCTCCACCGTTTGCTGGAGAACGCGGATCTCGGTTACAGGGTCGAGATAATGGGCGGACAGGTCAAGAACGGCTGGAATGGCGAGCTGGAGATCAGCTGCGGCCGGAGGAGCAGGATCACTTTCGCGCCGCCTGGATAAACGTGTTATATCCGTAAGGAGTACTGAGATCGGATGAAGCTATTGGAGGATCTACCTGGTGTTGGGCCTGCCACCGCGGAGAAGCTGAGGGAGGCGGGGTTTACAACAATAGAGGCTGTAGCAGTCGCCTCACCCGGGGAGCTTGTGGCAGCAGCCGAGGTTGGCGAGGCCACAGCTGCGAAGATAATCGCTGCAGCGAGGGAGGCCGCAGATATCGGAGGGTTCGAGACCGGAGATCAGGTTCTGGAGCGCAGGAAGCTCGTCGGCAAGATAACCACAGGCAGCAGGAACTTCGACGAGCTGCTCGGCGGCGGCATGGAGACTCAGGCGATAGTGGAGCTGTACGGCGAGTTCGGCTCGGGCAAGACCCAGGTGGCCCATCAGCTCGCGGTGAACGTCCAGCTTCCGCCGGAGCTCGGCGGCCTGAACGGTTCGGCGATCATCATAGACACAGAGAACACATTCAGGCCCGAGAGGATATCGCAGATGGTCATGGGGCTCAGGGCGATAGATGACCGGGAGTGGCGGCCTGAGGATTTCCTGAAGAACATACATGTCGCCAGGGCCTACAACTCGAACCACCAGATCCTGCTGGCTGAGAGCGCCATGGAGCTTGCAGAAAGCCTCAGGGAGACCGAACACCCTGTGAGGCTCCTGATAGTCGATTCTGTGACTGCGCATTTCAGGGCCGAGTACGTCGGCCGCGGAACCCTGGCCGACAGGCAGCAGAAGCTCAACAAGCATCTCCACGATCTCATGAGATTCGCGGATCTGAACAACGCGCTGATACTCGTCACGAACCAGGTGATGGCGAAGCCTGACACGTTTTTCGGTGACCCCACGAAGCCTGTTGGAGGTCACGTCCTGGGCCATACCGCGACGTTCAGGGTTTACCTCAGAAAGTCGAAGGGTGACAAGCGCATAGCCAGGCTCGTCGACTCCCCGAACCTCCCGGACGGCGAGGCGGTCTTCTCCGTGACGATGGAGGGTCTCAGGGATTGATTGAGGCGGTGGCCGTTGACATCGACGGCACACTCACAGATGAGAGGCGGGTTCTGAGCCCGGTCTCTGTCAGCGTGATCAGGGAGCTTGAGGTGCCTGTGATACTCGTGACAGGCAACACACACTGTTTCACCAGAGCTGCAGCGGTGCTCTTCGGGGTGAGACACTTCGTCGCAGAGAACGGCGGGGTGATATCATCGGACGACAGAATAGAGATCGTCGGCGACAGGAAAATGTGCGACGAGGCGTATGAGCACCTCAAAGAGAGGTTCGGCATAAAAAAGTTCGATTCCAGGTACCGTCTCACAGATCTCGTGCTCATCCGCGGCTTTGATGTGGATGCAGCCTCCAGGTACCTGGAGTCCCTGAACATTCCTGTGGATCTTGTCGATACAGGTTTTGCCATTCACATAAAGAACAGGGGAATAACAAAGGGCACGGGACTCAGAAGAATATCTGAGAGGCTGGGGATTCCAGCTGAAAGCATCGCAGCCATCGGCGACAGCCCGAGCGACATACCGATGATGGAGATCTCAGGTTTTCCGGCCGCTGTCGGGAATGCGCATCCATCTGTCAAATCAGCAGCAATGTACGTTGCAGAGCGCCCCTTCGGTGAGGGGTTCGCTGAGATAATCGATCACATGCGCGCCACAGGCATGATCTGATGCGGAGCTCCCATCAGCACAGTGAGCGCAAGCAAAGCGCTGTGGTCCGCAGCAGGGAATGGTTCCAAAGATCGCAGCTCCGCATCATCATTTCTGAGATGCTTTTACTATCTCAGCCCAGTGCTTCTCGCAGATCGCCCACCAGCCCAGTGTCTTCTTCGCCACCTCCCTGGCTGCAGGGCAGAAGGAGTCGACGGCGAGGTTGAACGGCATATCCCTGAGCGGTGGATGAAGGGGGTACAGCCTGCAGGTCAGCGGCCTGACCTCGTAGATCCTGCAGCCATCACTCCTGTCATAGAAGGGGCAGGGCTGCTTCAGTATCCATGTCCCATCCTCGCCCTTTCTGCACATCGATCTGAGACGTTTCTTCGAGCCCAGAAACCCCGAGATCCTCCGGATATCGCCCTCCTCCAGAACCAGGCCTGCACCGGGGGTGTAGCAGCACCGTCCGCATCTCCTGCACTTGAAGATCTCCCAGAAGAACTCCACCCCCTCACACGTCTCAGCGAAACCCCTGTCCCGCGCGGGTATTGGCAGGGCTATATCGAATGATACCCTCTCCCCGAGATCGATCTTCCTCTGCTCCTCCTCCCGGCCGGACCAGTGATCTCTGAGGAGAGATAGATGCTCGCCGCGCCTCTTCTCCTCGAGGCAGATGGGAGCGAAAAACCTGTGGCAGAGCCACCTGACATCAAACGCGCTGCGCACCTTCACTGGAGGGAGCTTCATCGCCATATGCATTACAGAACCTCAGGAAAGAGATAAAGCCGATCGCCGGAGTGGGACCACCAGATCTCTTCTCAATGGCGGTCTGACCGCATGGGCCATCGTCTTTATCGTCTCCGCTCAAAAAATGCACGATCCTTAGAGAGGATCGCATCAGATCTTCGCCGGCTTCTCCAGAAGCCCTCTCTTCACCAGCAGATCTCCCGACCGGGCGTGGGGCTTTCTAGATACAGTGTCCCCGGACTTCTCCAGCTCTCTCGCCTCGTCCGCGAGCCTTGCAGCTGCTCGAATGACCTCATGCCCTGCGGCTGCAGCGAGGGCGATCGCCTCGAGCTCCTTGAGCCTGAAGCAGGCCTGCGCATCGATGGACGCAGCCGTCTGGGCCATGTAGAGCGCAGCGATCGCCTTCGCTCTGGCATATGGATTTGCGAAGTCCATGCGCTCTGCGCAGAGCTCCGGTGTGGCGAGTATGTGTGGAAGCTGCGGAGATCCAGCGGCCACAGATGCGATCGCCCTGTCGATCTCCTCCTGCACAAGCCTGACAGCGCCGCATATGCTGAGCACCTTGAGCGCGTCTGCATTGAATATCGCCATCTCAGCCGGATCCAGAAACTCGCGCTTCGCCCCTATGAGCGGATCCATCGGGAGGATGATGTAGCCGAAGCCCTCTGCCTCCATCGCATCCCTTGACTCCTTCTTGGTGGGTCCGTCAGATACGACTATGAGCGGAATTCCCTTCAGCATGTTCCTTGCAGCAGTGGGCCCGGGCGTCGCAGCGTTCGGGCTGACGACGACAGCGAGCTGGGGACACCAGGCGCGCATCTCCTCTGCCAGCCGCTCGCCCTCGCTCCTGGACATCTTCGGTCCATGTGATACAACCTTGGACTCGATCTCCGTCCGCTCCGCGATCTCGTCCAGCGCGAGATCAACAACAAGAGAAGACGCGATATTTCCGAGCTTTATAAAACCGATCTTGAACATGCTGGTCTGGAGGTAAGAGGATGAGTATTAAATTTGCGATCGCTCAGGAAAGGATCGCAGGGTCGAATCAGTGGCCCATGTCAGGAACCAGTATGCTCTGACATGGCGTCATTCACAGAATGCATCCGAACTCAATGATACGGCATTAGCTGCTATGGTTCCGACTCTGCAGGAGGGCTTTCTCCAAGGTTGCCAGAAGCTGCAGCACTCGACCGCGCGATCTCGATAAGCTCCAGGTACGATAGTCTGATCGGCCTGCCCATGCCAACGCTGGAGATTATCTCGAGCACACGCGCCCTGTCTGTGGGGTTGTCATGGTCCACCGCTATCTCCGCCTCCACAAATCTTCCAAGCCCATCGACATCGTCAATAGCCACGATCGCATCGCCCAGCCTGTACTTCGCTCTTCTCTTTCTGAGAACAGCGAATCTGGAAAATCCCAGAGACTCGAGCAGTTTCTCGGCGGTGGCTGCATCATCCACCCTGACGCTCAGCTCCAGCCGCGTCTTTGTTTTCAGATCCATCTTCGGACCTTTGTATGTGAGGTACGCTCCATCATCCTTGATCCTTATTCGCAGCGCCTCGTCGCTGGATGCGAAATCGCGAACTGGGGAGCGGAAGTATATGTCGGTGTGGTTCTCCAACCCCTCCAGCACACCGCCCATCTGCAGGATCCTCTCCTCTGCATCCTCCGGCGCCCTGGCCTTGGCCTCAACCTCTATCAAGAGCTCCTCCTTATCACCACCGTCGCTCTATCGAGCCTGAGAACATCGACCGCCTCTCCCCTGGACAGCGTCTCCCTCACGATCTCGACCATCTCTGGCGTGATCTCTGCCCCCTCGATCTCAAGAGGCCCTGATGCCAGCATCCTCTCAAGATCCGCCGGATCCATGGACGTGAGCTTCTTTATGATCTTCCCCGCGTGATCCCTGTACCTCGGACCTATCAGGCGCATCACAGGCTTCACAGCGACCGCCCTGCTCTCGATCTCAGGCTGCCCTTTCCCGAGCTGTACCGGAGCGTTCGCCACTCCGCTCAGATCAAACGTCTCCAGATCCATCTCTGTGTAGATCTCTATGCCCGGCAGCGGCGCATTCAGCGCCAGACCCCTCTCTGCCTTGTATCGCCTTATTGCGGCTGCGATCTCCCGTATCAGAGCCCCCTCAGGAGATGAGTATCTCTCGATGGCAGGCCAGCTCTGGGTGTGGACGCTCTTTCCTGTGAGCGAGCTGTAGATCTCCTCTGTGATGAATGGTATGAAGGGCGCCATGAGCCTGCAGAGGACATCCAGCACTCTGTAGAGCGTCGCCTGTGCAGCCCTCCGCTCCACGGAGTCAGGACCGTACAACCTGGACTTCACAATCTCTATGTAATCGTCGGCCAGCACCTCCCACGTGAAGGCGCGTATCGCCCTGAACGCCTCGTCGAACTGGAAGGCCTCCATCGCATCTGTCACCCTTGAGACGAGCGCACCGAGCTCGCCGAGAAGCCAGCGGTCGATCTGGGAGAGAGGCGCATCTGTATCAGAAGCGAACGGGGCCGCAAACCTGTAGATCGACCATAGCTTCTGCTGGAACCTGCCAGCGGCAACGATCTCCTTCCACTGGAACATCACGTCTGAGCCAGGTGAGCCTCCGAGGGCTGCCCACTGCCTCAAGGCATCGGCTCCATTCTTCTCGAAGACCTCCTCAGGGATGACGAAGTTGTTCAGCGACTTTGACATCTTCCTGCCGTCCTCGCCGAGGACCATGCCGTTGATCAGTATCGTCTCCCAGGGCTTCACACCGACGAGCGCCATCGAGCGGAGTATTGTGTAGAATGCCCACGTCCTGATTATATCATGACCCTGCGGCCGGAGCTGTGCTGGATACCTCGGATCCTCGCGGTTCAGCCAGCCCGTGACGTGGAGAGCTGATATGGAGCTGTCCATCCAGGTGTCCAGAACGTCCTCCTCAGGCTCGAACTCGTTCGATCCGCAGCTGCAGCTCACCGGAGGCTGCGTCTTTGTGGGATCAAGCGGCAGCCACTCCTCCTTCGCGACCATGACCTCCCCGCATCTCCTGCAGTACCAGGCAGGTATCGGCGTTGCGAAGACCCTCTGCCTTGAGATGCACCAGTCCCACTCCATGGTTCCAGTCCAGTTCTTCAGCCTGAGCTTCATGTGCTCCGGCACCCACTTGATCTCGTCAGCAGTTCTGATTATCACATCTGGATATATGCGCACGAACCACTGTCTTTCAGAGAGAATCTCTATCGGCGTCTTGCATCTCCAGCAGAGGCCCACGTTCTGCTCCAGAGGCTCCTGCCTGTAGATTATACCCCTGGAGAGCATCTCCTCCACTATCGCCTTCTTCGCATCGGTGATGCCCATGCCCCTGAACTTCCCGGCGATCTCGGTCAGCCTCCCATCTCTATCTATGGCCTGCCTGAGCGGGAGTTTGTGCTCGACCCACCAGCGAACATCCTGCTTGTCGCCGAATGTGCAGATCATGACCACGCCGGTGCCGAATGAAGGATCGACTGCAGGATCCGAGAGGACAGGGACCTCGTAATCGAATAGAGGGACCCTAACGCTCTTTCCGACGAATCTGATATGCCTCTCATCATTTGGATTGACCGCGACAGCGACACATGCAGGCAGAAGCTCAGGTCTCGTTGTGGCGATCTCCAGAGATCCATAATCAGATTCGAAGCGCATGTAGTTCAGCGTTGTCATTCTGGTATCGTACTCAACCTCTGCAAATGCTATGGCTGTGGCACACCTCGGGCACCAGTTGACAGGGTGATCCTCTCTGTATATCATCCCCTTCTCATACATCTGCACAAATGATCGCTGCGTCTTCACATAGTACTCAGGCTTCATCGTGATGTACTCGTTCGACCAGTCGGTTGAGATGCCGAGACGTGTTATCGTGCGTCGCATCCTCTCTATCGCCTGAGCGGTCATCTCCTCGCAGAGCCTGCGGAACTCCTCCCTTGGGACCTGATTCTTGGTTATGTGATACGTCTCCTCCACCTTCACCTCTGTTGGGAGACCGTGACAGTCCCATCCCTGGGGAAACATGACATTGTAGCCGCGCATGCGCTTGTACCTGGCCACGAAGTCGATGTAGCACCAGTTGAGGGCGTTCCCAATATGGAAGTTCCCAGTGGGATAGGGTGGGGGTGTATCGATTATGTACTGCGGCTTCTCCGATCCCCAGTCGAAGTAATAGACGGAGGGATCCCACCTCTCAATCCACTTCTCCTCTACCTCTTTGAAGTTGTACTCCTTGGAGATCTCGCTCATCGGGATAGCTCCTGATACTTCTCCCTTGCAGGGATGTACGGAGGGTTGAACACAACGTTAATAGGATTATCGGTTACACTCTGATGAGATGCATCTCCTGGTATACCACGCAAACCAGTGCGATCCGAAGAAATGCACGGGAAGAAAGCTGGCGCGCTTCGGGATTGCAAGACTGACACACAGGATCACCGATCTCAGAGGGTACCTGGTTCTAAGCCCGTTTTCTGAGCGAGCGCTGTCTCCGGAAGACAGATCTGCAGGAAAAGGACTTGCAGCCCTTGACTGCAGCTGGGCGGAGGCCGAGAGCGTCTTCGAGAGGATTCGTGCAAACACAAGAGCCCTGCCGTTTCTCCTTGCTGCAAACCCTGTGAACTTCGGCAGGCCCTTCAGGTTATCAACTGCGGAGGCACTTGCGGCTGCACTTTTCATTCTGGGAGAGAGGGAGCAGGCAGAGCTTGTGCTCTCGAAGTTCTCCTGGGGGCACACATTCCTCGAGCTCAACAGGGAGCCTCTCGAGGAGTACGCAGCTGCAAGGGACAGCGCTGAGGTCGTGAGGATACAGAGCGAGTACATGTGAAGGGGGAGGCTTACAAGTGGCGCTGAATTTATTGATTCACGCACAAAACAGCCCGCTCTTATCCAGCTGATGGCTCGCTCCAGTGGGTACTGATCTGGCCACGTGATCCGGCGATGATGCGTTCAGCAACATCCCCCAGCTCGCCAAGCATATAAAAACCGGCGCATCCATTTGAATTATCGGATGGGTAGAGACTGACGGAAAATAGACCTCCAACGGTCGAGAGAAACCGGTTCAGGCCAGATCTCGATAATTCATGGAGATGAGCCTGATGCAGCGACGTCCTAAGAGGAATCTAACTCGTAAGATATGATAAAAAATATAATTTTAATATCTACTCGATCTTGACCTCCTTGCCCTTCCGCTTCTCCTTCTTCTCGAGCGTCAGGGTGAGCACGCCGTTGTTGTAGGTGGCCTTTGCGCTGTCCGGATCGACAGGGCGCTCCAGCTGGATCATCTTGTAGAACCTCTTCTCGTCATCCGTCCTGATCTCGACGCTGTCCTCGGCGACATCGAGCTTGACATTGGACTTGTCCACACCCGGCAGCTCCACGAAGATCTTGTAGCTGTCCTTCTCCTCCATTATATCGACAAGAGGCTCGCGACCTATGCTGGCCTCGATGCCGCGATATGAGGGCCTGATGTTGCCGAACTCCCTGAAGATCGGCTCCTTCCCTGGCTCGACCACGTAGCTGAAGCCGTACACAAACGGCCCGTACCTTCTCACCTTGCCCTCAGGAGTCTCCTCCTCTCTGACGAGCTCCCTGAACTCTTTCGGCATCTCGGTCTCGAACCTCTTTATCATCTCCTCGAAGGGGGACAGGAACCAGTCCTCCTCAAAGCGCTCCTTTCGCTCGAACGGGAATCCTCTCATGAAGCTCTCGAAGATATCAAAGATCGACGGATACCTTCTCCTCCACATTCTTTTCACCTCGGTATGTACTAGTTTTGAAGTACTATAAATAGTTTTCTATGAAACAGGCATACGCTGATTCATGGAAAATAATTTTGCTTTGTTTCAGGCGGGCAGCATGCATGTTCACAGAGGAAATTCGCGAAGATGCTGCTGGGCATGCACCTGGATCAGAGAGATCTAAGAGCCGCTGCAGATTTGCTCCGACGCACGCCAGATTCTGGCCGCGGGATCGGATCGCTGCGGCCTGTCAGAAATCGATAGCTATCCACACAGCACCACACAAACTCTTCGATATCACATATACTTGAGGACGCTCCTATGTATTCAGCAACCTGAAGCACATGCAGGCCGGTTGCTGAATGTGCCCATTCCCTCGCCAACAGCGCATAGCAGGACCGGTGCCTCTTTGGGCAAGTTATCAGATGGATAAGAGCGTATCGATTCTGGGCTTTTCCGCTACAAATTTCAGTGGCATGTTGCATGACGATTCGAGGGACTTATCCAGCACAGCAATCCGGAGAGCAACGGGCATCATCAAATATATTTGCTCTGCCGTCATATTCGATCTGGAGATTCTGTCTGGAGGTTCTGTCATGAAGGTTGTGGTGCCGCTTGCGGAGGGCTTTGAGGAGATCGAGTTTGTGACAGTGGTTGACATCCTCAGGCGCGCTGGAATCGATGTGGAGATCGCCGGCCTCAGGGAGGGTACAATCCAGGGCTCACATGGTGTGAGGGTTATTCCGGACACCACCTTCGACCGGGTGGACCTGAAGAGTGCGGATGCGATAGTGCTCCCTGGAGGGAATCCTGGGTTCATCAACCTGGGCAAAGATGAACGTGTTCTCGACGCTGTCCGGAAAATGTCTGCAGCCGGCAAGTACGTGGCTGCGATATGCGGCGCACCGTCTGTCCTCGTGAAGGCGGGGGTTCTGGACGGCCGGATGGCCACAGTCCATCCAGCTGGAAAAGAAGAGGTGGCTGCGTGTGCGCGGTACATGGACGAACGCGTGGTCGTTGATGATAAGATTGTCACAAGCCAGGGACCGGGCACAGCCATGGACTTCGCCCTGAAGCTCGTCGAGCTCCTCGCCGGAAGGGAGGCAATGCTTAAAGTTGGGAGAGAGACGCTGGCCCTGAAGTAGGTCGATACGCTCAGATATTCATAGGACCGCCTGCCTCGCATGGGGATATCCGGTCTTCATGCAGAAGTATTCCATGCGTCATCGGTTAGAATATGCTCAATACGTTGAGGTAAATTGCCCTCTTGGCGGATTTCTGGATAAACGGCTGCGCCAGAGCGGCTTCACTTGAGCAGTAACTCAAGCAAGCTCACGATATCGAGCAAACACATCGGTTAAGATCGACATGTGTAGAATTGGACTTAATGGTCTTATCTCGCCTCAGTACTGCTATCAGGACTCAAGTCCACAGGCGGTCGATTTGAATCAAACTCTCCAATCTGGCGCGAGCTCAATTTGTCAAATTTCATGATCAATATATCTACATAAAATCTTTAACCGATGACCAATAATTTTTATTTAAAATTTATACTTTATCGGCTGCATGTTGCCGATTTGCTTCCCAAATCACCAACCTCACGATGCAAAGCTGTATAGGAGCGCTCCTATCGGCAACTTCGCAGGTGCATTGACCCTGCAACGCACTCCTGATGAGCAGATGAGTGCTACCAGCAACTGCTCCCCGAACTCCAAGTTGCTGAGCAAATGAGAGCGAAAGGAAGGACTGCGCCCAAGTTCAGAGAAAGCTCATTGACTGGCGTTTATCAGCTCCTCATAGCCGATGTAGCTCATGAGGGCATCCTTCTTGTCGCCTATCAGCTCCTTCTCCCTGCCAAGTATATCGCGAATGAGCGGGATTACAGATTCATCGCCGTCCCAGTTCCTCAGGAGTATCTCATCAGATCCTGTGGTGGTGCGCACCTGATCAGCGACCATGGCGCACAGGAATATGTCGTCCACGTATCCAACTGCCCCCTGCGATTCCTCAGGGATGATATCGGATGGCAGTATGAAATATGCTATCGCAGCTATGACCAGCTTCCACATGCGCCTGGGCAGCTCCGGATCCCCGAGCATGCGGCTCATGAGCCTGTAAAACGCAGGGGCGTATCTCACGAGATCGCTGTGCTTTCCCTCATAGCCCTCTATGTCCTTCTCGAGTATCTTGTCAAATCTATCCAAGGAGTGACCTCCTTGAAGGCCCTTGATGGGAATTATTACCGGTGATAATTAACCTTTCCGTCGCACGTCTCAGGGCGGTTTGTGGTGATGCTCGCATGCAATCACGAAAGGTTTTTAATTCAGGCCATGGCTACCTCGGTGACCATGGGAAAAACAGGAAGTGTAGTCTGGCAGAAGATAAAGGGCCGAAAGGGACAGGTCCGCATGGTACCGAGCTCAGAAGTATCCTACAAGAAGCCGGGACCCCTTCACAAGTACACATCCAGCGGTTCCAGGCGCAGATGGATGAAGAGGTCTGAGAAGGCTGCATCCACCAGATAAACCTCAACTTGTTCTGGTTCGGTATGGAGAGGTCGCTCTCAAGGACAGCTGGACCAGGTCGAGCTGGGAGAGGCTTCTGAGAGCGAACATATCCCACGATCTTCGCGCGGCCGGTATAGATTTCAGGATGACAGGAGAGGGCGGGAGGATATACGTCCACACCTCAGATGAGAGAGCCCCCTCCACGATCTCCAGAGTTTTTGGTGTTGTCTCGGTAAGCCCTGCCTACAGTGTCAGGCCAGGGATAGCTGAGATCTCCGAGCTTGCGGTGAGCATCGCCATGATGCGCTCGCCGAAGAGCTTCGCCATACGGGCGAGGCGGGCCGGAGGTGACATATCCAGCGAGAGGATAGCGGTGGAGGTCGGAGCTGCGGTTCAGCGTGCCACAGGGGCAGATGTTGATCTCAAGAACCCCGATCTGGAGATATTCGTCGAGGCCCGCCAGGACAGGGTGCTGGTCTTCACCGAGATCATGCGTGGCGTGGGGGGTCTTCCCCTCGGGTCGCAGTCCAGGATGCTCGCGCTGATCTCCGGCGGCATCGACTCTCCAGTGGCGGCATGGCTGATCATGCGTCGCGGATCTCCAGTCTCGCTTCTCCACTTTGATGCTTCGCCATACGCTGACTCCAGGGAGCAGGTGATCAGGCAGGCTGAGATACTTCAGAGCTGGATGTCCGGAAGGCATCTGGATCTGATGATCGTGCGCAACGCACGTGCGATCGAGCTCATCTCATCCAGATATCCCCGGGAGACCTGCGTTCTGTGCAGAAGGCTGATGTACCACGTCTCCTCTGTCGTGATGAAGCGGCTGAGAGCAAACGGCATCGTGACCGGATATTCTCTTGGACAGGTGGCATCCCAGACCCCTGAGAACATCATGGCAGAGCAGGTCGGGATCGAGGCGCCGCTGTACCATCCGCTGATCGCGATGGACAAGACTGAGATCATGGATCTGGCGCGCAGGATCGGCACGTACGATGTCTCCACAGGATCTAAGCAGTGCCGTGCAGCTCCGAGGAAGCCTGTGACGAAGGCAAAGCTCGATGAGATCCTGGGAATCGAGAGGGAGCTGGGTCTTAGGGAGATCGCAGTGGAACTCGCTGATGAAATGGAGATCGTGAAGGTGAGGAAGGAGAGGCAGTCTCCTTTATGAGGCGGCCCGATGAAAGCTTGTGTGGACGTATGCATGTGACCTCGCAGAGTCGCTAAGTGTCGATGGCGATCGCTGGTTTCTGTATTCAGTGATTCGAGCACTCATTCAAGCCCGTGGCCTTATGGCATCGGGATGGAGTCGATTGCGTTGGTTCCTCAGACATTTCATTCTGGCTGATCATCCAGATGACATGCCACTGTAAAGCATCCATTTATGTTGATTTTCCGGCGTCGCCACGTTCCGGTGCTTATCTGTACAATAGCATTTAGATGAATCGTCTATATGTACATGGATCTGCAACCTGCGGGACGGCTCTCTGAATAAGAGCCTAAAGGCATACAGGAGCCAGTGGTGGTATGGATATAAACAAAACCAGCAGCGTTTACCTCGCCATGATGTATGTTTACATAAAGTCCTATGAGGAGGCCATAAGCGACTTCGAAACCGCTGTCAAGGATACAGGGTTTGCGGATCTTGCGATAGAGGCGGTCAGGGAGAAGCTGCGGGAGAGGATTGAGAGGGTCTCCAGAGAGCTGGATACGCTCTCCTCCAGCAGCTGATCTGTTCTCAATTCCGTGTGACTTCGTCCCTTCCCCTGAATGGGAGGGATCTTCTGCCTGCTTTCCTATAATTGCGTGCGTTGCTCTGCAGCTTGCGTTTTTACCCTCGTTTTATCCTGGCGCGTGGAAAATGAACATGCTCGATACGTTGAGGTAAGCTGCCCTCTTCGCAGATTTCTGCATGCGTCATCGGTTAAGATCGACATGTGTAGAATTGGACTTCGCTCTTATGTATTCAGCAACTTGAAGGACATGCGGGCCGGTTGCTGAATGCACTCATACCCTCGGAAGGAACGCATAGCGTGACTGGTGCCTCTTTGGGTCAAGTTATCAGATGGATAAGAGCTTTGGACTTAATAGTCTTATCTCGCCTCAGTACTGCTATCAGGACTCAAGTCCACAGGCGGTCGATTTGAATCAAACTCTTCACTATGGGGAGATCTCAATTTGTCAAATTTAATATATTTACATAAAATCCTTAACCGATGACCAATGCAGATTTCTGGATGAACGGCTGCGCCATAGCGGCTTCACTTGATCAGTAACTCGATCACGCTCACAGTATTGAGCAAATACCGGAGACTCCTACATGGCTGCAAGTTTTGGATCTCAACGTTCGAGCACATGAACCGGAAGGGAAATGCGGTCGGAAGGAGGGCAGCCTTAGAAACAGCGCTTCGAATCCTTTCCAGGGCTTACCTGAAGATATCTGTCCTGTGCAGACCTGAGAAGCAGACCCTGTCACATCTTCCGCATCCAACGCAGCCGGGCATTCCCGCACGTATCAGCATGTGCTCCAGCTTCTCCATGTACCATGAGAGGAGCCTCTCCTCAGGTCTGGCCTTCGGGTTTGCTCCCGATGCCATTCTGTGAAATCCTGAGAGGATGCAGGAGTCAGCGCACCTGATTCTCTCCCCATCAGGCAAACCGAGATCTGCGATTGTGAAGCAGTGGCACGTGGGGCATACAAAGCTGCATCCGCCGCAGGAGATGCAATCCTTTGCCAGGGATCTCCAGTCGATCTCCCTGAGCCTGGTTCTCATGCGGTCCTGAGAGAGCCAGGGCCTGGCGTTCATGATCCTTTCGCGGCTCTCTCTCATCAGATTCCTCTTTTCCGCATCATCGCCTCTCTCAAGAAGCTCCTCTGAGAGCCTGGCGAGAACGATGCCAGCTGGCGATCCAGTCTCCAGGAGATAGCCCTCTCCCAGATCTGTGAGAAGGAGATCGAAGCCCTCGTGCGCCTCTGGTCCGGCCCCCATCTGGGCACAGAAGCAGCTCTCAGACGGCTCGGTGCAGTTCAGAGCGATGATCGCAGTTGATCTTCTGCGTTTTAAGTACAGCTCATCAGCAGGCTCGGAGAGCATTATCCTGTCCAGAAGGGAGAGTGCCCGGAGATCGCATGGCCTCACGCCGACGATCAGTCTGTTCCTGACCTCCGGGACTTTAAAGGTGTAAAGGCCGCTCTCCTGGAGGTATGCGAAGAGAGTTTCACGCGGCGGGAGAAACATCCGTGTGGGAGGGATGAGCTGATTCGGAGCGCTGAGCGCGAGATCCTCTCCTTTCCATGAGACGAGCTGCGGTTCTCCGTTTACGAGAACAGGAGCGATGATCTCGAAGAACGCGCCCGCCCTTCTGAGCAGCTCGGGTAGATCCTTCTTTTCGAGGAAGAACATCATGCGTCCTCCCTTCTGACTCTGACGGATACAATCTTAAGAGCCGGAATCTTCGAGAATTGATCGAGCTGCCATTTTGTGAGGAGATTCACAGGAGATTCCCTGAAGTGGAACGGCATGAAGAGTACGCCCTCCCTCACGTTATCGCTCAGCCTGGCCCTCGCCCTTATGGTTCCGCTCTCCGACTCCAGGATCAATCCGGTCCCGTTTCTTATTCCAAGGGCTGCTGCATCTTTTGGATTCATATCAACAAACGCCTCAGGCACCTCGCGCTCCAGTATGCAGACCCTTCTGGTCATGCTCCCTGTGTGGAAGTGGTACTGGCTCCTGCCTATGATCAGCGTGAACCTCTCATCATCCAGACTGCGTTGGTCAACATGCCTGAACACAGCACGCCCGCGCGGAAAACCGTCTCTGTAAAGTACAGGCGTTCCACGGTGCTCCTGCGTCGGGCACGGCCAGTGGATGCCGCCGCGCTCCAGCCGCTCATGGGAGATGCCGCCATAGCTCGGTGTCAGCGCCGCTATCTCCTTCATCACATCAGCCGGGGAATTATAATCCGATGAGACGCCGAAGATCTCGAGAAGCCTCGCTGCCACGACCCACTCGGGCAGTGCACTCCCCGGAGGATCGATCGCCTTTCTGATGAGCTGGACCCTTCTCTCTGTTGAGGTCACGGTCCCGTACTTCTCTGCAAATGATGCGACTGGAAGAATAACATCCGCCATCCTGGTCGTCTCTGTCGGGAATATATCCGAGACCACCAGGAGATCGAGAGACTCCAGCGCACCTCTGATCCTTGAGCTGTCCGGGTAGCTCAGGGCCGGGTTCTCTCCAGAGATGTACAGCCCCCTGATCTCAGATCCCGCGGAGCTCATGATCTCGATTGCAGTCCTGCCCCGGGATGCGGGAAGCTCCACCTTCCACGCATCCTCGAACTTTTCTCTGAACTCAGATACCCTCTGATATCCGGTGTAGTAATCTGGAAGCGCGCCCATATCGCACGCTCCCTGCACGTTCTGATGACCCCGAAGTGGATATATGCCGGAGCCGTCCCTCCCGAGATTTCCAGTTGCGAGCGCAAGGTTTACGATCGCCTGAACGTTGTCCGTGCCGTATGCGTGCTGAGTTATGCCCATAGCGTACACAATAGCAGCAGCCTCTGCGCCGCCATACATCACAGCGGCATCGTGTATGAGTTCTGCTGGCACACCGCATATTCGCTCCGCAACCTCAGGCGAGTATTCGGCGAGATGATCGCGAATATCATCGAACCCCTCCGTCCGCGAGCGTATGAACTCCTCATCGATCATCCCCTCCTGGATGACGATGTTCAGGATCGCATTTAAAAGGGCTATATCAGTGCCGGGCCTCAACTGGAGGTGCAGATCTGCGATCTCCGCCATCTGCGTTATCCTCGGATCCACCACTATGATCCTGGCGCCCTTTCTCCTGGCCTCCATTACATGAAGGGCGACCGCAGGATGCTGCTCGGTCGTGTTCGATCCGATGATCATTATAACATCAGAGTGGAGAAGGCTCTCTATCGGGTTCGTCATCGATCCACTCCCAAGAGATGAGCCGAGAGCGAAGAGCGTGGGCGCATGGCAGAGCCGCGCGACGTTGTCGATGTTGTTGGATCCGAGTGCTGCGCGGCAGAGCTTCATGAGAAGATAGTTCTCCTCGTTCGTTGCCTTCGCAGATGTGAGAACCGCGAGTGCATCAGGTCCTGAATCCCTCTTTATCTCATCAAAAGATCTCGCTATGAATGAGAGCGCCTCGCTCCAGGATGTCGGAACATGACGATCTCCCCTGCGTATCAGCGGCTCTCTGAGCCTCTCCGGGTGGTTCACGAAGCCGTGAAGGAGCCAGCCCTTTGCGCAGAGCCTTCCACTGGCGGGTGGTTTCATGGATGGGGTGACAGCGATTATTCTGTTGTCCTCCACGTGCAGATAAAGGCCACAGCCGCAGCCGCAGTAGACACAGGTCGTCTCAATCGCATCCAATGCCATCACCCTGCATGCATGGGCATTTTCATCGCTCTTTGAGATGTGCAGAAGATCCCCATCACCTGTAACACCGACCGTTCGTATTGCCGTTCGTTTGAATTTGCACAAGCCTGTGCCAGTTCCTCCTCTCCCACAGCCGCTGGGAGAGATCCTCCTCATCAACAAGCTGGCGCATCCTGTTTGTGAGCGTCCTCCAGTTCACCAGGTGACCATCGAAGTCAGGCCCATCCACGCAGGCGAACCTGGTCTCTCCCCCTACCTCAACCCTGCATGCTCCGCACATCCCTGTTCCATCGACCATTAGGGGTGTGAGGCTGACCACGGTCCTCACCTCAAATGGCCTCGACGCCTCTGAGACGACCATCATCATGAAGGGGCAGCCGTGAACGAAGATCCTGTCAGCCCTTTTGCCCTCTGCCAGGTATCTGGAGATGAACTCGTTCGCCCAGCCAGGCTCGCTGCAGCTCCCATCTCCCAGAACAACATGCAGCTCGTCGCTGAGATCCCTGAGCCTGTCCTCCCAGAATATGAAGCTCCTGCCGCGCCCCTCCACCACGGTCACAACACGGTTGCCTGCATCCCTCAGAGCTTTTATTAGAGGGATGGTCGGCCCGATCCCGAAGCATCCACAGGCGCATATCACATCACCAAAACGGGATATCTCCGTCGGCTCACCCAGCGGGCCTGCCAGATTGAGCACGTGGTCCCCCTCCTTCAGGGATGCGAGCTTCATCGTGCTCGTGCCGAGAACGTAAAAGACGACGTCAACGGTGCCCCTTTCCGGGTCCCATCCTGCCAGGCTCAGGGGCAGCCTCTCGCCCCTCTCATCCACTCTGAGTATGAGAAACTGCCCCGGACGTGCAGCCCCGGCGATCCGCGGCGCCTCGAAGCGCATGTGTATTATGTTGGGAGCAAGAACCTCTTTCTCACATATCCTGTACATGCTGCGACTCCTGGATCTTTTTTATGCGAACCGCGCAGAACTTGAGCTCGGGTATCTTTGCCACAGGATCTAGGAACCTGGATGTTAATACATTTGTTGGGGTCTCAGAGAAGTGGAAGGTCATGAACAAAGTCCCTCTCGGAGACCTGTCTGTGAGCCTGGCCCTCGCCCTGACAGATCCACGCCTAGATGAGACCTCCACAGTATCACCATCATTTATCCCGAGGGCCGTTCCGTCCTCCGGGTTTATCTCAACCACCTCCTCTCCTCGCAGGTACTCCAGATCGTGGACCCTTCTTGTCATCGTGCCTGTGTGGTAGTGATAGAGAATCCTCCCTGTCAGGAGCACCATTGGATACTCGCTGTCCGGAATCTCCTCAGGGGGCCTGTATCTCAGGACTCTGAATCTGCCTCTTCCATTTGCGAACCCATCCCTGTGCAGGTACGGTGTACCGGGGTGGCTGGGATCAGGACACGGCCACTGTATACCTCCGCCCTCAAGACGCTCATGGGATATCCCGCCGTATATCCTCGCGACCCTGGAGATCTCGCGCATTATCTCCGCGGTGGAGCTGAACGAGAATCCCTTTCTGTAGCCCATTCTGAGCGCCAGCTCCTGGAGGATCCACCAGTCAGGCCTCGCATCCCCAGGCGGATCCAGGATCCTGCGAACCATCTGGACCCTTCGCTCTGTGGATGTGAAGGTCCCGTCCTTCTCCAGTGAGCATGCGGCCGGTAGCACGACATCCGCGAGCTGCGCTGTCTCCGTCAGGAATATGTCCTGCACGACAAGAAAATCCAGGTTCCTCAGCGCCTCGACGACATGCCCTGCATCGGGCTCGCTCAGCACGGGGTTCTCTCCCATGATGTACATCGCCTTTATTCTGCCGCTTCTCGCTGCATCGAACATCTCGACCAGCGTCAGACCGGGGCGCTCAGGTATGCTCATCCCCCAGATCCCCTCGATCATGGCCCTGGCCTCGGCGCTCAGGACGCTCTGGTATCCGGGCAGCATGTTCGGGAGCGCTCCCATATCACACGCCCCCTGGACGTTGTTCTGACCCCGGAGCGGGTTTATCCCACCGCCGGGCACGCCTATGTTGCCTGTCATCATCGCCAGATTCGCGAGCGCAAGCACGTTATCGGTTCCTGAGGCATGCTGCGTAATGCCCATCGAGTAGACTATGGAGGATGGCTTGCCGTTTGCGTAGAGCAGCGCGGCCTCTCTGATGAGCGACTCCTCGACGCCTGTGATTTTGGAGATGGCATCCATCTGAATATCATCGAGGGATCTCGCAAAATCCTCGAAGCCCTCGGTGCGGTCCCTGATGAACTCCACATCCTCGAGCCCTGCATCCTTTATCGATCTGCACATCCCCAGAATGAGGGGCAGATCTGTCCCAGGACGGTTCCTGAGCCAGATGTCTGCGATATCGCACAGCTCGATCCGGCGCGGGTTTATCACGATGATCCTGGCGCCCCTCCGCCTCGCCTCCTTTATGCGAAGGCCTATAACCGGATGCTGCTCTGTGGTGTTCGATCCTATGACCAGTATGCATTCAGCGCTCCTGATATCATCTATGGAGTTGGTCATCGCGCCGCTGCCTATCGCAATTGACAGACCCGATATCGTTGATGCGTGGCAGAGCCTTGCGCAGTTATCTATGTTGTTCGTGCCCATAACAACCCTGGCGAATTTCTGGGCCAGATACACCTCCTCGTTGGTGCACTTGGCAGATGCCACCATGCCGAACTCATCGCCTCTGAAGGAGCTGAGACGCTCTGCGATCAGATCCAGCGCCTCGTCCCAGGTGGCACTGACGAGCTCTCCGTCTCTTCTTATCATCGGGGTCCTGAGACGATCAGGGCTCTCTGCGAACTCCAGCCCGAACCTGCCCTTCACGCAGAGCTGCCCCTCATTTGCTCCGTCCCTGTGACCTCTGACCCTCACGATGTGGTTGTTCCTGGCGCCAACCTCCATCTGGCAGCCGACCCCGCAGAACGGGCATGTAGTAACCACACTCCTGTCGGCCCGCTCCCACTTCTCGATCCTCGCGTAGAGAGCACCAGTCGGGCAGGCATCGACGCATGCCCCGCAGAACTTGCAGTTGCTATCGATGAGCGACTCTGGTCCGATCCGGCTGCCTCTGTGATAGTCTGCGATCATCTGGAGAACACCCTCGCCCCTGAGCTCAGAGCATATCCTGGCGCATCTTCCGCACATTATGCAGAGATTGTAGTCCCGGTCGAAGAACGGCTCCCTGAGCACCGGCATTCCCTTGTATGAGACAGGATATCTGATCCTCTCAAGTCCGAGGTGATCTGCAGCCATCTGAATCTCGCACTCCCCATCCTTCGGGCAGTACTTGCATCCCACTGTGGCGGGAAACTTGCGCATGCACTCCTTTAGCTCAGAGCAGTCGCGTTTGCGCTCGCAGATCAGGCAGCTCACGGGGTGGCTGGTGATCGCAAGCAGGAGCTCCAGCGTGTTCCTCCGGATATCCTGTATCTCAGGGGTGCTGGTGCGAACGACCATACCGCTCTCCGCATACGTGGTGCAGGCCGTCGGATACGTCTCCCAGCCTGCGATCTCGACTATGCAGAGCTTGCAGATGCCTATCGGCTTCAGATCCGGGTGATCGCAGAGCGCCGGGATGTAGATTCCGGCCTTTCGTGCTGCATTCAGGATCGTCGTCCTACTGGGGACCCTCACCTCAACACCGTCGATCGTAAGGCATATCTCGTCCATGTCAATACCGCTCGCGAGATCACTCGCCGCGGGTTTGGGCTGATTGTATTAGAATATTGCCGGTGAACTGCTGCGCATGTTTGCAGTCTCTCAAGTAAAACCCGTGATTTGAGGCTGGACGGTCTGCTGCTCGAATAAGGTACAGCAAAACCGGCATTTATTGCATTCAGACAGAAATGAATGCTGCAGATATCGATGGCTGAAGAACTGGAAAAGGAGATGATGCGGGTGGAGAGAACTCACATCATGCCAGGCGGGAATCCACCCATTCCGCCCATTCCACCCATCCCAGCCATTCCACCCATTCCGGGCATTCCGCCCTGCATCTGGCCCTCCCTCTCCTCTTCCTCCTCCTTCTTCTTGGCGGCGATCACATCGTCTATTCTGAGTATAAGGTTTGCTGCATCTGTTGCGGAGTAGATCGCCTGGACCTTCACCCTGAGAGGCTCGACGACGCCGATATCCCACATGTCCACGATCTCCCCGGTGTATGCGTTGAGTCCGTATGTGCTGCCAGACTTTTCGTGTTTGCTTCTCAGAGCTACCATCTTGTCGATCGGATTGAAGCCGGCGTTCTCGGCGAGCGTCTTTGGCACAACCTCCATCGCCTCGGCGAACTTCTCGACCGCGAGCTGCTCCCGGCCCTTCAGAGATGCTGCGTACTGTCTCAGCCTTATGCTCACGGCAGTCTCGGGTGCGCCGCCTCCGGCCAGCAGCTTGCCGCTCTCAATCGCTGTGGCAACGGCGTGAAGGGCATCATCCAGCGCCCTCTCAAGGCTGTCGACGACCTGCTGTGTGCCACCGCGGAGTATCAGTGACAGGTATCCGGGATTCCTGCATCCTGTGACGAAGGTCATGGGTCCTGCGCCCACAATCCTCTCCTCGACGAGAGCCGCCTCGCCGAGATCCTCAGGCCTCATCTCATCCAGGTTTGTTATGAGCCTGCCACCCGTGGCGCGAGAGAGCTTCTCAAGATCGCTCTTCCTCATCCTGCGGTACGCCATGATCCCCGCCTTGGCCAGGAAGTGCTGTGCGAGATCATCGATGCCCTTCTGGCAGAAGACAACATTGGCGCCGCTTCTTATGACTTTGTCAACCACCTTCCTGATCTCCTCCTTCTCATGGTCCATGAAGAGCTGGAACTGGTCGCCGGATGTGATCGATATCTCTGCCTTAGTCTCGGTGTCCCTCCTCTCGATCGGGACATTCAGCAGCGCGATCCTCGCATTCTCAACCCTCGTCGGCATGTTCTGGTGGACTCTTTCCTTGTCTATGATCACTCCCCTGACGAGCTCCGAGTCCTCGATCCCGCCGCCCACCCTCTTCTCAACCATCACGTTGTCCAGATCGACGACGGTCTTTCCGTTGAACTTGTCAACTGTGGAGAGCACAAGATCGACAGCGTATCTTGCGACCTTGTGGCTCGGGGTCTCAGCGAGCTTTCCGGTCATCGCGGTTATGGCAACCTTCTCAAGAAGCTCCCTGTCCTTCTCCGAGACGTCTCTCGCTATGCTGTTCAGGAACTCCACGGCTTTTCCTGCAGCCAGTGCGTAGCCTCTTGCGATCACTGTTGGATGCACGCCCTTCTCCATGAGCTCTCTCGCATGCTTCAGCAGCTCGCCTATCAGTATGGCCACTGTCGTGGTGCCATCTCCTACCTCCTTGTCCTGGGTCTTCGCTGCCTCCACGACCATCTTGGCAGCTGGGTGCTGCACCTCCATCTCTCTGAGTATGGTGACTCCATCATTGGTTATCGTGACATCCCCAAGCGCATCAACAAGAAGCTTGTCCATGCCCTTCGGCCCCAGGGTTGTCTTCACGGCGTTTGCGACCGCACGTGCAGCCATTATGTTGTTCTCGATGGCCTCTCTGCCAGACTCCCTCTGGGTGCCCTCCTTGAGTATGATTACCGGTACTCCTCCTAACGCAGCCATAAGCTCGCCTCCACTATCGCAGGATCACAGTATTTGATCTTCTATAAAAGAATTTCCAAGCATGCCTGCTTCAGGCGATGGGAGAGGGGAGCATAGATGCTTCCCGCGTGTGTGGTTGGTGCACGGTCTTGAATTGCTGGGTGAATCTGCTGGAATCGGCAGCCTCGGGCGGGATATTCCATAGTGCGGACAGGTTGAGCCATGCGGATTTCACTGATACGTGTATACGACCCGGGATCAATCAGGCCTCAGGACATCGATCACGGTGCACATTCTGGCTTAACCGATAAATCTATACGTCATCAATCACATCTGCACTTTCGATCAGAGGATGTCTTTATCTGGCTGAATCTGTGGTATCATCTCATGGGGGTTTTGCATGATCAGGGCGTTCATCAGAATGCTTGTTCCTCTGCTAATGATTGCTCTGGTTGCTGGGGTTGTTGCGGCACAGACCGGGGCCGAGGGGACATTCGTTCCGGTATCCGGCCAGCAGGTTGGCGGAGAGTTCGGAAGGGCATGGCTCCAGAACTTCCTCAGGTACAATGAGCCTCCTGTGGAGGCGGATCAGGTGAACGACCTCTGGAGCTGGGGCGGGGCTCCAAAGGGGAAGAAGATAGTCGGGGGCAGGCTCGTTCCGGATATGACTGTGAACCACACAAACCTGACCTCAGACTGGCTAGGTGAGATGCCGCTCGGAACGATCGTGAACCTTAATGGGAGCAGGTATGCCACCCTGAAAGAAGGTCTCCCACTCTCGCCGCTGTATCTATCAGATGATCCGTGGGTGAGGGCGCAGCAGCTTGGTGCGATAGTAAGGACACCAACGGATTACTACTACCCGCTGATCTGATGCAGCCCATCTAGCGGAATCGATACGCCTGATACCATGATTGATCGCCAGTGGCACGCTCTGGAAGAGCGAGCCGTCTCGTGGCATCTCTGATTGCACCCTGGAGGCAGCATTGCATATCAAGGAGATCGAGCTCAGGAACTTCAAATCGTTCGGCAGAAGGGCTCTCGTACAGCTTAAAAAGGACTTCATAGTCATCACCGGGCCCAACGGAAGCGGAAAATCGAACATCATAGACGCTCTTCTCTTCTCGCTCTGCCTCACAAGCTCCAGGGCGATGCGCGCCGAGAGGCTGCCCGATCTCATATACCGCGGTGACGATGGGAGAGCGCCGGACTTCGCAGAGGTGACGGTGAGGCTCGACAACAGCACCAGGACCATGCCTGTGGAGAGCGATGAGGTTGTCATCACGAGACGCATAAAGGTCAACGGAGACAGATACCACGCGCAGCACTACCTGAATGGAAGGGCATGCACCCAGGCCGAGCTCCAGGAGCATCTGGCGAGAGCTGGCATAACTCCTGAGGGATACAATGTGGTGATGCAGGGGGACGTCACGAGAATAATCGAGATGGGCCCCACGGAGAGGAGAAGGATAATCGATGAGATCGCCGGAGTCTCCGAGTTCGAGGAGAAGAAACAGCGCGCAATGGCTGAGCTCGATGTCGTCAGGGAGAGGATCGCCCGCGTGGATGTCATACTCGAGGAGGTTGGCCAGCAGCTCAGGCGGCTCCAGGCCGAGCGCGACAGGGCTCTGAGGTACAGGGCATGCCGCGAGGAGAGGAAGCGGCAGGAGGCCTACCTTCTGCTTGCCAAATTTAAGGAGTCCGAGGTGGAGCTCAGCGCGCTGGACAGCGAGATTGCATCCATCACATCCGAGAAGGCCCAGCTTCTGGAGAGGCTTGAGATAGGAAGAGAGGAGCTTAGGGCCCTGGAGGAGCGGCTGAAGGCTGTGGAGGGCGAGATCAGCCACAGGGGAGAGGACGAGCAGCTCAGGGTGAGGCGCGAGATTGAGGAGATCAGGGGCAGGATCGCGAGAGAGGAGACGAAGATCGAGACTGCGGATGCTGATATACAGGAGGCGGAGAGATCCCTGAGCCAGTGCTTTATCGAGATGGACAGGGTGCGAACGGAGATAGCATCCATCTCAGAGCAGCTCAGTGATATGGCTGTGAGAAGAGCTGGCCTCCAGGGGGAGCTGGACGAGCAGATATCCCAGCGTTCATCGCTCCGATCAACCATCTCCGATGCCGATAGCAGGTTCGCAAAATACAGGGAAGATCTGACCAATCTACTTAAAGAGATTGAGGAGGTTCGTTCGCAGATCGGAGAGAGGGTCAGAGAGAGGGATCGACTTCTCGATGCGATCCGCAGGGCTTCGATGGAGAAGGAGGAGATTGCCACAGAGATCACCGAGGCGCTGAGCAGTATCTCCGCTGCATCCACAGAGTCTGAGAGGCTCGAGGCAGAGATCGAGTCGCTCGCCTCAGAGGCGATGGGTCTCGATAAGAGGAAGGACGAGCTGGAGGCGAGGAGGCTCAGTCTCCGGAGGGAGCTGGCCGAGCTCGACAGGAGCCTTCAGAGGCTGCAGAGTGAGTACGCCAGGGTCGAGGCCCAGGTCAGGGCAGCCGAGGAGAGGTCAGGCTACAGCAGAGCAGTGGAGGCAGTGAGGTCTGCGATGAAGCGGGGCATACTCCAGGGCCTCTGCGGGACGATCGCGGAGCTTGGGGAGGTGGACAGGCGGTATGCTGCAGCTCTTGAGGTCGCAGCCGGTTCAAGGCTCCAGAGCGTGGTCACGGAGAGCGATGAGGACGCAGCGGCCGCGATAGATTACCTCAAGAGATCCCAGATAGGCAGGGCGACCTTTCTGCCGCTCAACAAAATGGAGGTCGGATCGCTGCCCGAAGTTCCAAGAGCCCCGGGAGTCGTCGACTTCGCCCTGAACCTGATAAGGTTCGATGATCGCCTCTATCCTGCCTTCTGGTACGTCTTCCGGGATACACTTGTCGTTGAGGATCTTGATACCGCCAGGAGGATGATTGGCAGGTACAGAATGGTGACCCTCGATGGGGATCTGATCGAGCGGAGCGGGGCGATGACAGGCGGCCACTACACATCACGCCTGAAGTTTGCAGCAGAGGAGAGCAGGAGGCTTGTGGGGATATCAGAGCGCATATCATCCACTGAAAGCAGCAGGAGCGAGCTGCTCGAGAATCTCGATTCCATCGAGGAGGAGATATCATCCATCAGCAGAAAGCTCGAGTCCCTGGACAAGGAGATCTCCAGGAGGACGTTCCTGCTGGAGGAGAAGCGATCGCTGAGGGGCAAAATGGAGCGGCACATCGAGGAACGCAAGTCCAGGCTGTCAGAGATCGAGAGGAGCAGCGAGGAGTGGAGGAGCAGGCTCACAGCGCTGGAGCAGGAGATGCAGGAGCTTGAGTCACTCCTCTCGGAGAAGGGGGATATCAGGGAGAGGCTGGAGCGGGAGATGCAGGGCTCAAAGATCCCTGAGATGATGGCGCTGGTTGAGCAGATCGAGGGCGAGATCAGGAGGCTTGAGTCGAGGATAATGGATCTGGACTCTGAGATGATGCGCTGCAGGCTGAAAGAGGAGAGTCTGAGGAGCAGGCTGGATGAGCTTGCGAGGACTAAGGAACTCCTGGAGTTCAAGAAAAATGATGCGATCCAGAGACGCAGCTCAGCGCTCTCGAGCATAGATGAACTCAGAGCTTCACTGGAGGAGATGATAAAGAGAGAAAAGGACCTTGACATCGAGCTCAGCGGCCTGAAGGGGGAGAGGGGGTCCCTTCTAGAGAGCATAATCGGCAAGGAGCGTGAGATTGGCGGTACTGAGAGGAGCATTGAGCGTCTCGATGCGAGGCTCATGGCCGTATCCAAAGCCAGAGAGGAGATATCCGGCAGGATGGAAACGCTCAGATCCGAAATTGAGGGAGCAGGCATCGATCCCTCCGAGACTCCTCCGAAGAGCGAGACGATAGCTGCGAAGATCAGGGCTCTGGAGGAGGAGATGGCAGCGCTCGAGCCTGTCAACATGCTCGCCATCGATGAGTACGAGCGCGTTGAGAAAAGGTTCCGCAACCTTAGCGATCGCAGGGAGGTCCTCCACAGGGAGAGGGAGGGGGTCATAGAGAAGCTGGAGCGCTACGATCAGCTCAAGAAGGATGCCTTCATGAGCTGCTTTGCGGCCGTGAACCAGAACTTCAGGGAGATATTTCACGAGCTGTCAGGCGGAGACGGAGAGCTTGTGCTCGAATGCCCCGACGATCCGCTTAGCGGAGGCATGACTATAAGAGCGAGGCCCGCGGGCAAGGTCTTCCACAGGCTTGAGGCGATGTCTGGTGGGGAGAAGAGCCTCACCGCGCTCTCACTGATATTCGCAATACAGCGGTTCAGGCCCGCCCCCTTCTATGCCATGGACGAGATCGACATGTTCCTTGACGGGGCGAATGTCGAGCGCGTGGCGAAGCTCATCAGGAGAATCTCCAGGGATGCGCAGTTCATAGTGGTCTCGCTGAGGCGCCCCATGATACAGCAGGCCAGCTACACGATCGGAGTCTCGATGCAGGATAAGAACATCAGCAGCGTGACCGGCATATGTCTGAGCTGAACCCTGATTCGTACACGGGTCTGGAGATGAGCGACCCGGCTGAGGTGCTGGTCGAGCTTGCCAGGAGGGGAGAGCTCGACCCATGGGATGTGGATATAGTCAGGACCACCGAGAGGTTCCTGGAGTACGTTGAGTCGCTGGCGCAGAGGGATCTGCGGATACCCGCCAGGACTCTTCTTTACGCTGCGATCCTCCTCAGAATGAAATCCGACGCGATGGAGGATCAGGAGGAAGAGGAGGAGAGCCCGGAGGCTTCTGTGGAGACCCCGGAGGAGATGGCGTACACCCTGCCTCAGCCGCCAGTTCGCCGTCGCACAAGACGACCGGTCACGCTTGACGAGCTGATAGCGGAGCTCAAAAAGGCAGAGATGATCGGCAGGAAGAGGGCGATACGCCAGCGCCTCGAGGAGCCTGAGGAGGAGATAGTGGACCTCTCCCACGAGGAGGGCGTAGAGGACAGGATAAAGATGCTCTCCCCTGTGATAGAGGATATGCTGAGCATGAAAGAGAGGGTTGAGCTTAAGGATATCGAGGGTGACAGGATAATGAATTACCTTGCGCTGCTCTTCATGGCTCAGAGAAAGCAGATATGGCTCGAGCAGGAGCAGCTCTTCGGGGATCTCTTCATCACACGCCCCGGAGGAGGCATGTGAGCGCGCTGCAGTATTATCTGCAGATCTGCATCTCACGGTGAGTCATGCTGATCCGGATCGCATTTGATCCGTCCGCATGATCCATGCCCCATATGACGTGCTCATCCAATGCATCTGAATAAAACTAAACTGGACCTCCACAAGCGTAAAGGCTATAATCAGATCGTGCATCGTTATACAGGATTTTATGAACGAGATTTTGCAGATACTCTCTGAGAACGCAAGGGCAACACCAGCGGAGATCGCGGCTCTTCTCGGCAGAACCGAGGAGGATGTGGCACGCGAGATAAAGGAGCTGGAGGACTCGGGGGTTATAAGAAAGTACATCACGATCATAGACTGGGAGAAGGCATCTGAGGGCTATGTTTACGCGGTTATAGAGCTGAAGGTGGCCCTGCAGCGGTCAACAGGCTACGATTCCGTGGCAGAGAGGATTGCAAGATTCTCCGAGGTTCAGTCTGTGCGGCTCATATCAGGGGATCACGACCTCTCGGTCACAGTCCGCGGAAAATCGATGAGGGATGTGGCATTCTTTGTGGCAGAGAAGATCGCTCCCCTGGAGGGCATCCAGTCGACATGCACTCACTTCATACTGAAGAGCTATAAGGAGCACGGGGTCATCCTCACCGATAAACCCAAGCCCAAGAGACTGGTGATAACAGCATGACAATTCTCAGAGAGGTTCCAGCATGGAATGCCGAGGCCCATCTCTCCCGGACTGTTAGAGATCTGCCGCCGTCCGGGATCCGGAGATTCTTCGATCTTGTGAATGAGATGGACGAGGCGATAAGCCTAGGGGTCGGCGAGCCGGACTTCGTCACGCCATGGCACGTCAGGGAAGCCTGCATATACTCTCTCGAGTCAGGCTACACATCATACACGTCCAACAAGGGGATGCCCGAGCTGCGTGAGGCCATCGCAGATTTCACGAAGGAGCATCTGGGCCTCGATTACGATCCCGGCGACCAGATACTCGTGACCACGGGTGTAAGCGAGGCTGTGGATCTTGCGTTCAGGGCGACGCTCAATCCCGGGGATGAGGTGATAGTGCCTGAGCCCTGTTATGTCGCATACGTTCCGGACATAATACTGGCAGGCGGCGTGCCCCGGCAGGTATCCACAAGGATAGATGATGGGTTCAGGGTCACTCCAGAATCGATCCTGCCGGCGATCACCGAGAAAACCAAAGCTCTGGTACTGAGCTATCCGAACAACCCGACGGGCGCGATAATGACACGCAGCAATCTTGAGGATATAGCAGATCTGGTTATTGAGCACGACCTTCTCGTCATATCTGATGAGGTCTACAGCATCCTCACATACTCAGGGACGCATGCAAGCTTCGCACAGCTCGATGGGATGGGCGAGAGGACGATCATACTCAACGGCCTGTCGAAGTCGCATGCCATGACCGGCTGGCGGATAGGCTATGCGCTCGGCGATCCGAGGATCATAGGCGCCATGACAAAGATCCACCAGTACACGATGCTCTGTGCCCCGATAATGTCGCAGATGGCAGCCATCGAGGCCCTCCTGCATGGAGAGGAGGAGATGCTCAAGATGAAGCACGAGTACAACCTCCGAAGGCGGCTATTCGTCTCCGGACTGAACAGGATAGGGATGCCGTGCATAGAGCCGCAGGGTGCCTTCTACGCGTTCCCCTCAATCATGGATACAGGGTTGTCCTCAGAAGCCTTTGCAGAGCGCCTGCTCAGGGAGCAGAAGGTCGCGGTCGTTCCCGGGAATGTCTTTGGACAGAGCGGCGAGGGATTTTTGAGGTGCTCCTATGCCACATCCAGGGAGGAGCTGATAGAGGCGCTGGACAGGATCGAGACATTTCTGAGCGGGCTGTAGCAGGTGGGCTGATGCTCAGATCCCGGTTTCTCAGGAGGGAGAGAACGGATGGATTGCTCAGGCCCTTCGCAAGGCTTGGCCTCCACCCCATAGCGTGGTCTGTGTTCTCCCTGCCGTTTGCATTCGCTGGCATGCTGCTCCTGGGGAGAGGTGATCCGATCGCAGGACTGCTGATGTTTCTGGCAGCCGGTGCCATGGATGTCATCGATGGAGCTGTTGCGAGGGCGACCGGCACGGTCACGTTTCTCGGCGCATACATAGATGGGGTGATAGACAGGTATGTGGAGATAATGCTCATCGTCGGGCTAATGCTCTACCTCGGCGGTCGCATCGACCTGAGACTCTCTTTGCTTTTTTCTCTCCTCATCTTCGGATCCCTCATGACAAGCTTCGTCAGGGCCTATGCAGATCACAGAGGTCTGGTCAGAGATCAGGAGGCGCTCAGGAGGATGGGCGGGCTTCTGGAGAGGGCGGAGCGTCTGATGCTGCTCTACGCATGCATAATCGCAGGGCTGTACAGCATGGATCTTGTGGTGCTCATGTTAACTATCACAGCACTGCTCGCAAACCTGACCGTGATCCAGAGGGTCTTTCTGATTCTGAATTATGCAAGAGGAAATTCAGGACAATCCTGACCGAGAGCATATGGCCGAGTCTCAGAATAGGGACAGCATCCTGGTCACACTCTGACACTCTGGTTCTTGGAACAGAACACACCGGACGGTACGGATCCTCAGAGGATCTGGCTGGAGATATGCCGGCATTCTGAGTAATATTTTTAAGCTAGAAAATAAGATTCAAGCCCCATGAAATGCCAGATGTGCGGTCGGGATCTTGAGGAGGACGAGATCTACATACATGACGGAGAGACGCTCTGCGAGGACTGCTATATCGAGGCGAGCCACAGGATACGCGTGTGCGATCCCTGGGGCGAGTACTCGGCGAGGACGTTCAGGAAGATGCATGGCCTCAAGGGCGATGAGGGTCTAACAGAGATCCAGAAGAGACTGTACAATCTGGTGTGCTCAAGAAAGGTCACGCGGGAGGATCTCCAGGCAGAGCTGGGGCTGTCTCCACAGGAGCTGGAGAATGAGATCGCGATCCTGCGGCACTGCCAGCTCGTGAAGGGCAGGCGCGAGGGAGACAAGGTTTACATAGTTCCATGGGAATACAAATGATAGTTATAAGCCAGATGATTGATTTTAAGCACGACTTTGAGCGATCTGGAGGAGCGTCGAGCCAGCCGGTTCACACTATATTTTCCATTGGTTGTATTTGCTCAATATCGTGAGCGTACTTGAGTTACTGATCAAGTGAGGCCCTATCATCGGGCATAGTCGTTTATACAGAAATCCGCCAAGAGGGCAATTTACCTCACATATTGAGCATGTTTAAATTTTGGCTCCAAATATGCCAGATAAACAATCAAAGCCAGATGCCGAGATGAAGATACGTGTAAATGGAATCCTCAGACATATTGGTCCTGCTACGCTCTCCCGGTAGTTATAGTCCTTTGCGTCACTTCATGTAAATCCATTTAAAATCTACTGGATATGTCATACTTCATAGATGATTTTATGTGAAATGCTATATTATAGCAACTTATGCGGAATACTATAATATGCATCCCCCAATCAGCCCGCATGAGATAAAGTTGCTGACCACAAATGCGAAACTCCAGATGTCATTATCCCAAAAGTAGAAATACGCAGCGATCTCATCCATCATTATGTCTCACGCCGACAGGATCATCAGGGCAGCGTTCCAGTCGGATGAGGCTCTGAGAGAGGCGATAAAATCGGTCATCTCAGAGATGGGGATGAGCACCAGGGAGTTCAGCAGGATCTCATCCATACCTCAGAGCACCCTTTACAAGATACTCTCAGGCCACCGGGAACCGAATATAACAACGCTTCGCCAGATCGTGAAGACCATTCGGGATCTCGAGGGCGGAGGCGAGAGGTTCATAGCGATAATAGCTGCCAGGCCTGTTCTCGACAAGATCGAGGAGACCAAGATGCGCATCGGGGATAAGGTCTTCACGCTCCGCGAGTACTCCGCGACAAATATCGAAGAGGCGATCATCGCAGCGGTAAGGGCAGAATCTGACGGCGCAGCTGCAGTCGTCTGTGCCCCGATAGTCAGCCCCACGGTCGAAAAGCTTCTCACAATACCGGTCGCCACGATAATACCCAGGGAGAGCGTCAAGAGGGCGATAGAGGTCGCGGCAAAGAAGATCGAGGTATAACTCATGGGCGTCGATCTCGGAGATATTCTCGACAGGAAAAAAATCTCGATCGAGGATCTGTCAGGAAGCTGGATCGCAGTCGACGGCTTCAACACGCTCTACCAGTTTCTCTCAACCATAAGACAGCCCGACGGCACACCTCTCATGGACTCATCTGGAAGGATAACATCGCATCTCTCGGGATTGCTCTACCGCATGACAAACCTCATGGAGGCCGGGATCAGGGTTGCATTCGTCTTCGATGGGAGACCCCCAGAGCTCAAGGCCGGGACGCTGGCTGCCAGGGCTCAGATGAGGGAGGCTGCGGAGATCCAGCTGCAGGAGGCGATAGCCACAGGTGCTGAGAGCTTCAGGTATGCACAGGCCGCCACCAGGATAAACAGCGAGATACTCCATGACTCCATAAGGCTCCTGGACGCCATGGGAATCCCGTATGTACAGGCTCCATCAGAAGGCGAGGCACAGGCTGCCTTCATGGCGATCCGAGGGGATGTTGATTATGTGGCATCTCAGGACTACGACGCCCTTCTGTTCGGCGCGCCCAGGGTCGTGAGGAACATCGCGATCACCGGCAGGAGGAAGATTCCCAGGAAGAATGTGTACATCGATGTCCCGCCTGAGGTCATAATCCTGGAGGAAGAGCTCACAAGGCTCGGGATAAGCAGGGAACAGCTTGTGGATATAGGGATAATGTGCGGCACCGATTACAACAGGGGACTTCAGAAGGTGGGTCCGAAGAGAGCTCTAAAGCTGATAAGAGAGCATGGATGCCTGGAGGCCGTGCTCGATGCGCTGGGGGAGAGCATCGAGAATCTCCAGGAGGTACGGGATATCTTCCTGCATCCGGAGGTCACAGAGAGCTATGAGCTGAGGATGAAGAAGCCCAGGATCGAGGAGATTATTAAATTTTTATGTGACGAGCGGGACTTCTCGGAGGAGAGGGTCAGAAAGGCAGTCGACAGGTTGAGTGCATCGTACCGAGCAGGGCAGTGCACGCTCGAGAGGTGGTTCTGATTATCATCTCCGGCTACGAGATCGATCTCGAGAGGGCCCTCAGCATCATAAAAAGAGCTGGAGTCAGGAGGGTCGGCGTTCAGGTTCCCGACGGCCTGAAGAGATCCGCCCCAGCGATATCAAGAATCATAGAGGAGACCGGCGCTGAGGTCCTGGTATCAGGGGATCCGTGCTATGGTGCATGTGATATCGATCTCCAGCTCTGCAGCACGGTCGACCTGATGCTGCACATAGGCCACTCGGAGATGTGCGAGAGACTGAGCGACAGGATTGTTTACATCGAGGCGAGGATGCCAGATGATGTCACCGAGGTCGTGGAGAGATCGCTTGAATTTTTCACGAAAAAGAGGGTGGCTGTCTGCACAACCGTCCAGCATGCTCACATGATCGATCGCGTGATTTGTATGATGCGATCGCATGGCATCGAGGCCCTCGCAGGCGGGCCATCTCCTCGAACCAGGCATATCGGACAGGTTCTCGGCTGTTGCTATGCGGCCGCGAGGGTCGGGGCAGAGGAGGCTCTCTTCATAGGCACCGGCAGATTCCATCCGCTGGGACTCTCGATGGCGACAGGCATGCGGGTGATAGCCGCGGATCCTGTCACAGGCTCGGTGGGGGAGATCGAGACGCATGATTTCCTCCGGTGGAGGTACGGGATAATCGCCAGAGCATCAGATGCGAAGAGCATCGGGATCCTGATATCGAAGAAGCCGGGCCAGAGAAGATGCGTGACGGCGAGGAGGCTCAGCTCTCTCGGGAGATCGAAGGGAAAGAACATGCTTGATGTTTACATTGACAGGATCGAGCCTGAGAGGGTTCTCGATCTCGGCCTCGAGGCGGTGGTCTCGACAGCATGCCCGCGCATCGCTCTGGATGACGCACGCAGGTACAGCGTTCCTGTTCTCACACCGCCAGAGTTCGAGATCGCGCTTGGAATGAGAAATGATTACACCTTCGACGAGATCCTCGAGGCATGCGGGGAGACCGGGAGCACGTGACCCATTAAGGCAGCCGCTCTTATGTATTCAGCAACTTGAAGGACATCCAAGACGGTTGCTGAATGCACCCCATTTGCTCGTCAGTAGCGCATAGCAGGACCGGTGCCTCTGCGGACAAGTTATCAGATGGATAAGAGCGAAGGCAGCATCTCTCCCAAGCGATGCGTGGGCACGCTGGGATGTCAGCCTCCTTCTCAGGACCCCTCAGGTCGATGGTTATTTTTATCGTGATCGAAAATTTGGGCTTTCAGGAGTCCTTGCGCTGTTTATCAGGACCTCGTGGAGGAGATCACGTCCTTCATATCATCCAGGAACAGATCGAGATTCTCCTCAGTCATGTGCGGCATCAGTATGAGCCTCAGCGCCTTTGGCTCTCGGGTCATCGAGACGTGCCAGCCCCTCTCAAGCAGCGCCCTCCTGACCCCGGGAGGATCATCGATCTTCAGCGCGACGACGTTCATCACGGGCTCGATGACAGGCTCTACGCCCATTGCACGGGCTTCTGACACTAGATGCTCCGTCATCTCCATGCATCTCCTGACGACCCTTCTGTAACCATCAGTGCCTAGATGCATGATCACAGCGTATGTGGCTGCAGCGGCAGCCCCGCTTCTCGTGCCCGTCAGCGATGCCTGTCTCGCGACCGTCAGGTAGTATGTCTCTGTCTCCAGCCGCCTGACAGGATCTGAGCTCCTGAAGATCAATCCGCCCGCCGGAATCGGACTCATGCCCATCTTGTGTGGATCGATGGTTATCGACTGCACCCCATCAACCCTGAAATCCCAGTGGTAGTTTCTGTCAAGGAACGGCAGCACAAACCCGCCGAATGCAGCATCCACATGAAGGGGTATGTTGTTCTCGATCGCAAGCTCTGCCAGATCCTCTATCGGATCCACCTGGCCGAACTCTGTGGTCCCGGCGATGCCAACAAGACAGACCGTACGCTCGTCGATCAGCCTCTCGACATCCCCGACATCCACCCTGAGCATATCATCGAGCTCGGCCTTCCTCACCTCTAGGTTGAGGAGATCCGCGATCTTATCGAAGGAGAAATGCGCCGATCTAGGAACGACTATGTTCCCATCGCGCCTGCCCGATGAGTTCCTCGCGGCGCGTATCGCCTGGATGTTCGACTCGGTGCCACCTGTTGATATGTAGCCTGCCGCGTCGGAGCATCCCAGTAAAGATCCGAGAATGCCAACAACCCTGCGCTCAATCTCCGCTGTCCCCGGAAAGAGCCCGGGGTCGCCCAGGTTGGTCTCCAGGAACATGGTGTATGCTCTCACCGCCACGGGATGGGGGCGGGTGCACATGGTGGAGAGGAGATGGTCATAGGAGCAGTCCCTTCCGCGCATCTCTCTCAGGAGATCCGTGACCATCTCCTCTGACAGACCCCTCTCCGGGAACGTGTACATCATCGATTCCTTGCAGCCTCCAGGAGTATCGAGAGCTCTGCCCTTGCCACTGCCTCCCTCACAGCAGCCACCGCATCGATGTTCGCGGATATGCTGTCGATGCCAATCTCAACAAGCCGCCTGGCCATCTCCGGGTAGGATCCCGCCTGGCCGCATATCGATGTCTTGACGCCGGCCTTCTTGCACCGCTCCACAACATACTCTATGAGTTTGATGACAGCTGGATGCATCTCAGAGTAGAGGCCGGCAACGTTCTCGTTGTTCCTGTCCACAGCGAGCGTGTACTGCGTGAGATCGTTTGTGCCGAACGATATGAAGTCCAGGCCCTCCTCTATGAAATCATCGATTGTGAGCGCAGCAGCCGGAGTCTCGACCATTATCCCCACATCGATCCTGCTCAGATCCAGGCCCTCCTCGACCATTATCTCCTTCGCCCTTCTCAGCTCGCTCACGTGCTGGACCATGGGAAGCATGATACCCACATTCGTGAGGCCGAGCTCGTGGAGCTTCTTGAACGCCCTTATCTCCAGGCGGAAGTGCTCCACCTCTGTGAGATCCCTGCGTATCCCGCGCCAGCCGAGCATCGGGTTGTGCTCAACCGGCTCGTTCTCGCCGCCCTCCATCGCGCGGAACTCATCCGTGGGCGCATCAAGGGTTCTCACCCACACCGGCTTTGGATAGAATGCGTCTGCCACTATCCTGATGTTCCTGACGAGCTCATCGACGTACTCCTCGCTCCGCCCGGACCTTATGTAGTAGTTAGGCGTCTTTCCGAGCCCGAGGATCATGTGCTCTATTCTGAGAAGACCCACACCATCTGCCATCGTTGCGGCTGCGGCCTGTGCTCTCGTGGGCTCACTGATGTTGACCTTGACCTCTGTCGCTGTCACAGGCTTGTAGGCCACAGCGACCGGCTGCAACTTCTTCTCCTCGGCCACAGCCACCTTTCCCTCGTAGACCTGGCCCTTGGTGCCATCGACGGTGACAACCATCCCATCCCTGAGCACCTTTGTGGCGTTCTTTGTTCCCACAACTGCAGGACAGCCGAGCTCGCGGCTCACTATGGCAGCATGACATGCCATGCCCCCCTCGTCCGTGACTATGGCGCCGGCCCGTCTCATTGCAGGAACCATATCTGGCATGGTCATGCGGGTGACCATTATGTCCCCGTCCTTTATCTTCTCCAGGTCCTTGACTCCCGAGATGATCCTCACAGTGCCGGTTGCAGTGCCTGGGGATGCTCCGAGCCCCGTGACCAGGACCCTGGCTGCGCCGGAAGCCTCTGCTCCGGCCTTTGGAGCGCCCTTGGCTATTGTGGTTATCGGCCTCGACTGGAGGATGTAAATCTTGTTCTTCTCTATACCCCACTCGATATCCTGAGGTATGCCGTAGTGCCTCTCCAGGATCTCCGCATACTTCGCGAGATCAAGTATCTCGCTCTCGGTCAGAACCTGTGCCTCCCTCTTCTCCGGTGGCACCGACACTGTCACGGTCTTTGACGTAACTGGATCCCTTACGATCATGATCTCCTTCGTGGCGATCATCTTGTGGACTATCTTCTTGGAGGATCTGTCGACCACATAGTTGTCGGGAGACACACTGCCGCTGACCACCGCCTCTCCCAGGCCCCATGCTGCCTCAATCACAACGAGTGGCTCGCCTGTGCTCGGCTGGGAGCTGAACATGACCCCTGACTTCTCGGAGTCAACCATCTTCTGCACTATCGCGGAGAGGTTGACCTTCTCATGCTCGAATCCCTGCTCAACCCTGTAGAATATCGCCCTGGCGCCGTAAAGGGATGCCCAGCACTTTTTCACCGCCTCAAATACAGCATCCGCTCCCCTCACATTCAGGTAGGTCTCCTGCTGACCGGCGAAGCTAGCATCCGGGAGATCCTCTGCGGTCGCGCTGGATCTGACAGCAACAAAAACCTCCTCGCCCTCCCGCTCGCAGAGCTCTCTGTACCTCTCCTTTATCGCGTTCTCTATATCCTCCGGAACCTCTGCATCCATCACGATCTTCTTGGCCGTGGCCTCTGCACGAAGGAGATCCTCGGGGTTGTTCACATCCACTTTTAGAGAGTCGAAGAGCTCCTTCGCAATGCCCGCGCGCTCGATGAACTGCCGGAAGGCCTGTGCAGTGACCGCAAACCCACCAGGTACAGGGATGCCTATGTTTATCATCTCGCCCAGGCTCGCGCCCTTTCCTCCGACTACAGGTATATCCTCCTTTCCCACCTCTTCAAGCCAAACAACGATCGCCATCAAAGTCAGCCTCTTAGCGTTATCATGGAGATGGTGGTGCTTCAATCCGCGACTGTATATTACCCTTTCCTTTCAGATCCACCGAGCCGGAAAATGATGGCCTGGCGAAGAGGATATGCGTTGATTCTCCGGACCAGCCGAGAACGCATAAATATCCCATATGCCAACCAGCTTCCGATGAATGTAATGGAGATGCTTCTCGTCGCGTTTGCCATCGGGCTCACAGGCGCGCTGGCGCCAGGGCCAACTCTCGTCGCAACTGTGAACAGCTCACTGAAGAGCGGGTGGACCTCAGGGCCGAAGGTCTCGATCGGCCATGCATTTGTTGAGATGCTGATATTCGTGCTGATACTCATGGGCCTCAGCGGCGCCGCAGATGCATACAGAGTTCCGATATCGCTGATCGGAGGCACTGCCCTCATGGTATTCGGGGCGCTGACGCTGCGGGGAGCGAGCAATGCATCCATATCATCACAGGGATATGAGATATCATCAAACCCGTACATCGCCGGAGCCCTGACGAGCGCTGCCAACCCCTACTTCTGGATATGGTGGCTTTCCGTCGGCTCTGCAATGCTGCTTGACGGACTCAGAGGCGGATTTCTGCTCGCCGCAGCGTTCATGATAGGCCACTGGGGCGCGGACTTCGGCTGGTACACACTCGTATCGACGAGCGTTGACAGGGGAAAGGGCGTCCTCTCGGAGAGGGGATACAGGTACGTTCTCTCCGCATGCGGCATATTCCTGATGATATTCGGACTGTACTACCTGAGCGGAGTGGCCGGGTCTCTCGGATGGTGATACTGTGAAATTTATCGCATACCTGAGATCGATCAGAGGCTATATCGCGGTATCCGTCATTCTGTTCTTCGCCGCCGCTGCATCGGGATTCATGGCAGCTGAGCAGAATCCAGCGATTGCGGAGGAGTGGATGAAGGAGCTGCAGATGCTCAAATGGATCACAGATCTGCCGCCTCTCATGATAATGATCCTTATATTCGCAAAAAACCTTCTGGCATGCGCGATGGCTGTGCTTCTCGGGGTGGGCGCAGGCATAGTGCCTCTGCTTGTCGCCATCTCCAACGGCATTCTTGTTGGCATTGTATCATACCAGGTCACCCAGAAGGAGGGCGTTCTCTACCTTCTGGCGGGAATTCTGCCGCATGGAATTGTGGAGCTTCCAGCGGTGCTGGTGAGCATAGCGATCGGCCTGCGGCTTGGCCACATCTTTATCATGACAGTGATTGATGGCGATGGTGACCTCGGAGGGGAGGCGCGTGCTGCCATCAGCTTCCTGATGTACAGGGTTGCTCCGCTGCTGTTCGTCGCGGCAGTGATTGAAACATTTATCACACCCCTCGCAATATCCCTTGCATCCCGGTAGTGATGAAGATGAATGATGCTCAAGAGACGCAGATGGTGAGAAAAGAGGAGAGGGAGGCAAAGCTCCCCCCAAAGTCGAACTTCAGCGAATGGTACCATGAGCTTTTGAAGAACGCAGAGATAGTCGATGTCAGGTATCCTGTTAAGGGCATGAGCGTCTGGTATCCGTTCGGCTTTGCGCTCAGAAGTCATGTCTACCAGATAATAAAAGAGCTTCTCGATGTCGATCACTACGAGACACAGTTCCCGCTGCTCATCCCAGAGACCGAGTTCATGAAGGAGGCCGAGCACATAAAGGGCTTCGAGGATGAGGTATACTGGGTGACGCATGGCGGCCGGGATCCCCTGGACATCAAGCTTGCGCTACGTCCGACGAGCGAGACCGCGATATATCCGATGCTAAGGCTCTGGATACGATCGCATGCAGACCTCCCCCTCAGGATATACCAGATAGTCAACACATTCCGCTACGAGACGAAGCACACCCGCCCCCTCATCCGTCTCAGGGAGATAACGTCGTTCAAGGAGGCCCACACAGCGCACGCCACATGGGAGGAGGCGGCTATGCAGGTCGAGATCGCTGTCCAGAGGTACATCGAGTTCTACAGGCGGCTTGCAATTCCATGCCTGGTGAGCAAGCGGCCGTCCTGGGACAAGTTCCCTGGAGCGGATTACTCGATCGCCCTGGATGTAATAATGCCCGACGGGAGAACCCTTCAGGTCGGAACCGCGCACCTTCTGGGAACAAACTTCGCGAAGACGTACGAGATAACATACGAGGATGAGCATGGGGAGCAGAGGTACGTCAATCAGACATGCTATGGAATTTCTGAGAGATGCATAGCAGCCCTCATAGCGGTTCATGGCGACGATAAGGGCCTGGTTTTGCCCTGGCGGGTCGCGCCGGTGCAGGTCGTCATTGTGCCGATCATATTCGGGGAGAGAGAGCCGATAATCGATGTCTGCAGGTCGATCGAGTCCCTGCTCGCAGGCAGAAACATAAGGGTCAAGCTTGATGATGGGGATGAGCGTCCTGGCGCGAAGTTCTACAAGTGGGAGATGCGTGGTGTTCCTGTGCGGATAGAGATAGGCCCCAGGGACATCAAAAACGGCGTTGTGACCATCGTCAGAAGGGATGGGGTGAGAAAGACCCTGCCCATGGGAGAGGGGCTTGTTGATGCGATCATCGCAGAGGCCGATGAGCTGCAGTCTGTTCTCTACAACCGCGCGAAGGAGTTCATGGACTCGAAGATAAAACTAGTATCCTCCCTGGATGAAGCGAGGTCGCAGGTGCAGTCCGGCGTGGCCAGGGTTCCGTGGTGCGGATCTGTGGAGTGCGGTCATGCCCTTGAGGATCAGGTCGGCGCGAACCTGCTCGGAGAGCCCAGAGGGGATGAGATACCGCCCATGCGCTGTCTGATATGCGGCCGGGAGTCCACAGGATCGACGTACATGGCCAGGCAGTACTGAACACACAGCAAAGATGATGGTTTATGAGAACACGCTGCCTCAATGGAATGATAGAGCGGATGTCGCAGCCTCAAATCTCCGCTCCGGAGCGTCTCTCGCATGAAGATACTGATAGCTGAGTATGCGATCGCCACAGGTCTTGGCGGAACATACGAGATCGAGGGGAGGGCGATGCTCTCGACGATAGCCCGGAGCTTTGTGAGATGCGGTCACAGGGTGGTGTACCCCACATCCGGGCCGGTTGTCGATGCAGGCGTCCCGGTACTTCTCGAGCGGAGCGACCTCAAGGGATTTCTTAGATCCATCGATGCAGACGCGGGATTGATCGTGGCACCTGACCCCCTCGCATCCGATCTCATAGAGGCAGTTGAGAACAGGATGGTCAATCTGGGATCTGACAGGGAGGCAGCGCGGCTCTGCGCTGACAAGCTCGAGTGCACGCTGACCCTGAAGAGGGCAGGAGTGCCTGTGGCAGATATTGTCGAATCTCCGGAATGTGAATGCAGTGTGTATGTCGTGAAGCCCAGATACGGCTGCGGCTCAGATGGTGTCATCATCTCATCCTTTCCCAACGCTCCAGAGGGCTGCATCACGACCAGATATGTCGAGGGCGTGCATCTCAGCGTCAGCTTCATCCGGGGTAGAGAACGGTTCCTGCCGCTCACGATAAACAGGCAGATAATAGAGATGAAGGGCAGCAGGTTCGTCTATGCCGGTAGCCAGGTGCCGTACAGATCTCCGCGGGCAGAGGAGATATGGAGTGTGGCGAGGAGGGCCGCAGAGGCGCTCGGATTGAAGGGGTATGCGGGCATCGATCTGGTTGTGGGCGATCTTCCCAGAGTGGTGGATGTGAATGCGCGCCTCACAACATCGATCGTCGGATGCTCGAAGGTGCTCAGATGGGAGCTGGCAGACCTCATACTCAGGGCGAGCTTCGGCGGGCTGCCGGAGAGCGTGGAAGTGGATGGAGAGATGACCTTCAAGCTGGATGAGCTCTAGGGCCAGAGCCCGAAGGTTATGTTCAGGGCCATTATCGCGACCCCGGATGCTATACCAGCGCCCACGACCATCTTCGGGTCGAGCTTTATCGAGGTCTCCTCAGATTCGAAGTATCTCATCAGGCCGGCCGATGACATCAGGCCCGGACCTTCGCCTTTCTTCTTTGCCATGTGCGGTCCTCTTACATATCGGTTAAAGTAAATTTCGGTCAGCTTCTGCTACTGGGTGCTCTGCTCTGGCAGTGTATCGAATTCGCTGTAAATTCGAAACTGATCGGTATGCTTCGCGCCAGCATGGGGGTCAACTTACAGCAATTTCGGCACACTGCCAGATGTTTTTAAATGCCGCCCCCTCTCAACCAAAGAAATAACCCTTTCCGATCGCATCAACACATCTTCTGCGGTTTTGTCCAATCCTATGTTGCTGATAAAACAATTCGCTCATCATCTCATAACAACTTACGCTCTTATCCATTTGATGACTTGTCTGAAGGAGCAGAGGTCATGCTATGCGTTCGTTTCGACAAATGAATGCTTTCATCGACCACATTGCATGCTCTGCAAGTTGCTGCGCACATAAGAGCGAGGCTCTTTAGTGGTCATTGACTTCCGCAGTAAGTATTCATTGGTATAAATACAATGATGCTCGAGACACCTGAATCGAAACCATCCCCGCGGAGGGCGGCTCCTATCCGATCTCCAGGGATGCTCTCGCAGCCGCGCCGTGGAAATCAGATGCGATCAGCACCGCAGCGTACTGTGATCCTGCTGCTTCCCTTTCAAGCTTCATATCGTAATGGAAGATCGGAGATCTCTTGAGATAAATCGGCCTGTGGAACGCAAGGCTCTCGCCCATCGAGATGAATCGCAGAGAGCTCCTGCCCTCGATGATCGTTATGTTCTCTCTCACATAATCAGAGTACCGACCCTCAGGCCTGAGCGTCTCGAAGAGCTCCTTTGAGAGGTAATGGATCCTTCCATCAAGCCCCTCGATCGCATGCAGCTCCATATCCTCTCCGAAGTATGCCAGTGCATCTGAGAACGGCCCCTCATCTGTCAAGTTCAGCAGGCAGGGTGCAGAGTATCTCATGTACCTCGATATATTCTCAGGAACGCCTCTCGTCTCAACGGCAACGACGGGAGACACACGCTCAGAGCCGCAGCTCACGCCGTACACCACCCTCGGCCAGATGAACCTGATCTCTGATCTGCTCCCGTTTAAATCCGCCTTATCCATCCACACAACCTCTCCGCTCTTCTGGTCTAATATGTATAGAGAGACGCCGGCGAGATCCCCCTCGGTATCTGAGATATCTGCCTTTATGACAATGCCATCAGTGAGGTTCTCATAGGATGCGTTGATCCGCGGGGGGAGAGATGTGATGTGGCCGATTGCTGCAATCATCCACTCGTAATCGCCTGGGGATGAAAGCATGCTGGGGCTCCTGGATGCGACGAAAGAGCGATTGAGTGTTGTGTTTTTATCAATTCCAACGAAGACCGTGGAGTACTCGAAGAACACCACGAAGAAAGGCCCATCAATTCTGAGATCAGGCACATCTATCTCAGCCCAGCTCAGATTGCTGCCAAAGTAAGCTCCAGAGAGGTCTGTGGTTCTGTAAACCAGGTTGAGGGCCGCATCCCATATCTCCAGGACGAATATCCCATCGCGGTTGAGCATGCCGCAGACCGCAATCCTTGACAGTGTCCAGTTCTCCGGAGGCGCGAAGAGGACCGCGTGACCCTGGTCGCCTGCGAGCCACATGCCATCATCTGGCGTGCTGTCGCTGTACTGGATCGCTACATCCACCGCACCTGAAATGGGAATGGCAAGCAGCAACAGAATAACAGGCAGCGCGCCGGGTTTCGACCCCAAACTGCGATGCATAACGATCTGCTTTGAACTCGCAGAAGAACCACGACCCTGCTTAATGACACTCAGCCTCATCGCACATCCCCTGAGCAGCTCCATATCGAATCCCTGAGAGATCTGATCGCTCCTGTATCATCGGACTGGCAGCATGAGAGCCATTCCGGACCAGGAGATCTCACGGAGACAACATCATACCCGAGGCATCCGCACATGTAAACTCTCCCTTCCGGAGCTTCATTTATGACAGCTGCATCGTATGTGTTCTTTCCAACCCAGGACTCCTCCAGCCCGAGGTTCTTTCCTCTGCCTTCCATATCAATGACAGAACGTATATCGAAGCTCCCCCAGTAGGTGTCGAATCCCTCGGAGGCTGTAGTTTTATCGGAGTACTGCCTGTACCTCTGCATGACAAGTCCGGAGGAGTGCGAGCTTATGCTGTAGTGGATGTTTTTGTTTGGACGGAAGAGATCTGATATGATCGTGTCTGTGCTGTCGTTCATCGAGAGCTGGAACCATGCGCTCTTGAGGTACATGTCGCATGCGCGCTCCTTTCTCAGATCTTTCGTGTAAAGATACGATGTCCCAACACGATCAAGGTTGTTGATGAATGTCTCCCTGCTTGATATCCCGGCTCCCCTGTAGTCGAGGGTGCTCGACGTGCTCAGCACGACCGGCCATACCTCATTCACAGAAAGCATGTAGTTCTGCGTCCCAGGTATCTTGACCAGCGTTGATGTCGCATTGACATTATCGCCTGCTGCCTGCAGGGCGATCCTGTCCTCCGCCTCCATGGTGCCGTTCTTCGCAGCCACGCGCTCGCTCATGCTGACATGATTGATATCGATCTCTGTGTACCTGCTGTGATCTCCTGTGCCGAGAGCGTACCCGTACAGGTCCATCGAGATGTTCATTGTGGACCTCCTTCCGGTGCTCCATCCGGTATCATATTCGTGGATCTCGTAGCTCCTCCAGCAGGATGCAGTTTCCAGAGATATGAGGAGAAGAAGCAGCAGAACAGCCGAGCGCATGGTACGCTTCGAAGACATGCGAGTGACTGTTTCATGTGATACTATAAAAATTTCTCCGCAGCGCGGTTCCTGCGCAATCGCTCAGCGCTGCCATATGGAGTCGCTACCGTATTGCAGATATGCTCCGGAACCGCTCAACAGCCTCACGGATGCACTCGCCAGCGTAATCGACATCCTCCTGCGTGTTATCCCTTCCAAGCGTTATCCTGAGGGAGCCATGACATCTCACCGGATCCAGGCCTATGGCCCTGAGCACGTGGCTCGGCTCCAGCTTCTTTGAAGAGCAGGCTGATCCTGTGGAGACTGCTATGCCCTTTGAGTCGAGGTAGAGCAGCAGCGACTCTCCCTCCACCCTGCCGAAGCCGAAGTTAAGGTTGATCGGAAGTCTCTTAGTCGGATGGCCGTTGAGCCAGGAGTCATCGATGTTCGAGAGCACAAAACTCTTGAGCCTCTCGCGCAGCGCTGTGAGCCTCTCCGCCTCTCTATCCATCATCTCAGATGCAAGCTCTGCAGCTCTGCCCATACCCACGATCCCCGGTACGTTCTCTGTGCCCGACCTGAGCCCCCTCTCGTGCCCACCGCCCTGGATTATGCTCTCGATCCTCGTGCCTTTTCTGACATACAGCGCGCCGACGCCCTTCGGACCATAGAACTTGTGCGCAGATATTGAGAGCAGATCAACACCAAGCTGGTCAACATTCACGGGTATCTTGCCAACCGTCTGGACAGCATCCGTGTGCAGGAGTATGTCTCTCTCCGAGGCGATCTCCGCGATCTCCTTTATCGGCTGTATTGTACCTATCTCGTTGTTCGCATGCATGACGGATATGAGCACAGTATCATCGCGTATCGCCCTCTCGATCTCTCCCGGATCGACTATCCCCTGATCATCAACTGGAACGCACGTGACATCGAAGCCCATGCGCTCCAGAGACCTGCACACCTCAAGAACCGCAGGATGCTCTATCGACGTCGTGATGATATGCTTTCCCTTGCTGCTGAGCGCAACGCCCTTGAGCGCCAGGTTGTCCGACTCTGTGCCCCCGCTCGTGAAGTATATCTCCTCAGGGCTCGCGCCGATCAGCGAGGCGAGCTTCTCCCTCGCGCCCTCAACAGCATCACGCGCCTCCCGGCCGAACTCGTGGAGGCTCGACGCATTGCCATACATCTCCCTGAAGTACGGCAGCATCGCCTCCAGGACCTCGGGCGCGACCGGGGTCGTGGCCGAGTGGTCCATGTATATGCGCCTCATGAAAGTCAGTTGATACCACATGCGAGTTAAAGCTTCTCTCCGGAATCTGATCGCTGGCTCGGTTCGAGCGCCACTCAGGAACCACATCCACCGAGAGGTTACAGCATTCGCGGGGTCCATATGGCTGTTGATATCGATATCATTGCACCCAAAAAGTATCGGGATCGATGTGCCTGCAACCCGCGCCAGCACCCCCATGGATCCAGGATCTCCGGAGCCTGCGCTCCTGGTGATAGCGTCGAAACTCATAAGTATTAACAGCGCAGAACATTCTGCTCGAGTGGGGTTATGAGAAAAAGATTCGTGCTTGTGGCTCTGGCAGTATCCATTCTGGCCGTACCTTGCCTGGCGGAGGAGGTATCGCTGGAGCATGACTGGCTCTCACCTTGGTACAACCCGTTTCTGACTCACAGCTACCGGTGGGAGTACAGCTGGGTTTATCCAGTAGACAGACTGCCTTACTACACATCATACTACAGCCCGTATTACAGATATCCCGGGATATACCATCCGGTGTATGGAGCCTATCGATATCCCGCCTACTCGTATCTCATGAAGACAACCTTCGATCCAGCTGACTTCGGCATCGATCCATGGTGGGATGTCAACGTTTACGGGCTCCGGGGCATGACATTTTACTACACAACACCGCCGACGTTCTTCTATTCGCGCGGCGGATACGTTATGAGTTGAGTCCCGAAGAGCCGTATCCAACTCGCTCTGAGCAACAGCACTGTCAGCGTGTGCTGGATATCTGAGATTCCTCAGGCAGCAACCACGCCGGCCATTTCCCGCGCTGGGTGTGGTCTTAAATCAATGAAGATCAAACAGTATGGCAGGAATCTGCATTAAGACAAATCCTGCAATATCACATGTGATCCATCCCGCGTGCGTATGAACCCCGGTCTCCCTTTGCCGAATCGATTTGTAGATATAGCATGAAACCTCCATACCCGCCCGGAAATTTGTGCACACTGCTGAAGTGCCATTAATATTATTATCTTTTAATCAATTTTTTGATGGAAAACTATATATCCTTATTACTGAAGTAAATTTATTCGTGGAAGCAAAAGACGCTCTTGAGGAAGTATCGCCTGAGGGTCTCGGCCTGGCCCTTCGAAGGCTGAGGCGGATGCTGCAGGCCGCTCACAGAAGCTCGATAGATGTCAAGAACAGCTATGACTTCTACGTCCTGGCCTTCAAGGAGCTGAGCAAGAACAACTACGCGGATGCATTTCTCTACTACGACAGGGCGAAGTACGAGCTGACCAGCGCGATCAACGAGGCGAAGCACAACATACGCGGACTGCGCATTCACAGCTCCAGGACTGTCTCGTTCTTCTTCAAGCTCTACGGCCTTTACGCGGTGCTCTATGGAGTACTTTCTGCCATTCTCTTCGGAGCGCTGATATACGGCTACTCTGATGTCAGGGTCCTCGGAGTGCCGCTGTGGAGCTCCTTCTTCGCGGGGCTCGGCTCATCCGCCCAGATACTAACTGGGGTTGTGGACGATCTCCGGAGGGATGGTATGGTGGTAAGGTACAAGCGGATCTGGTATACGACGATACCGCTGCTCAGCATGATATTCGGCTACATGGCGTACCTGCTCTTCAGCAGCGGCCTCATCGCATTTAACGTGAAATCAGATGACACCGTCTTCTCGACCATGCTCGTGTGCTTCCTCACAGGATTCATGACCAACTGGCTTATCAACAGGCTCTCAAGCCTGTCCGAGAACATGTGAATACATAAATGAAAATATAAATACGATGTGTATTTCTTAATAAGAAATAAATTATTAAGATTGTGGTCGGGCTCATCCCCCGGTTGCGTGCTTGAATCGATGGACGTTCGTGTGCTCGCCTCAACAGGATGCGATCTCGTGATTCGTGATCTGTCAGAGAATGCCGATTCGCTCTTATGCATTCAACAACTTGTGGGTCATGCCTGGAGGTTGCTGAACGCAATCATTCCCCCGGAAGGAGCGCAGAGCAGTAGCGGTGCCTCTTTGGGCAAGTCATCAGATGGATAAAAGATGCCGATTTATCAAATGCCGTTCACGACTCGAGCCCGTGACCCGACCACATGAGATGTCTGGATCTGCAAACGGGATTCCAAAGAGCCCGGGCGCATTCCACATGCACGATGCGGTTACAGAAAGCAGCATGATCCACTACAAAAAGTATTTAATTGATAATAATGATGGTTTTTTGAGGTGATCCTCATGTGTTCCGGTCCCGGATTCAGCCTCATCAATGTGGGGGATGAGGAGCATATACTGGCGAAGGAATACACCTGCCTGGACTGCGGCAACCGATTCAAAGGACTGGGTGTTATACCTTCCTGTCCAAGCTGCAGGTCCAGGAACGTGAAGCGTGTCAAGAAGTACTCAGTGTGAGCGTGGTGTCGCCCCAGGCCCAGCTCCTGAAATTGGGGACTGGCGTTTCCACGCCCTGCAGCATGCATCCACGCACACCTACGTGTAGATACCCCCTGGGGCTTACCCGCTCCTCTCCAGGATCTCAATGAGCCTGTCGACATCGTATTTCTGTATGAGGTTCAGAAGACGGTCTGTCTTGCTGTAGAAGTTCCTTATCCCGTTGATCCTCTCTCTGATCTGCCCTGCCTCCGGGCTATCAGCGCATGAAAGCGCTTTTTCCGCACGATCGAGCGCCGACATGAGCGTGCTGATCTCCCTCCTGACGTGGTTCATCATCGCATTTCTGAGCATGTCTGTGTCGGTCACCGGTATGTATCTGTACCTCTTCTCTCCTGGCGTTATCACCCTCTTCGCAACGCCGAGGCCCTCAAGAATGCTCATGTTCGTGCTCACGGTGGACTTGCTGTAACCGGTGAGCTCGACCAGATCATCAAGGGACAGAGGTGTTTCAGAGAGCATCAGAATTCCCCTCAGCACCCCAAGCGCATCGCTGTACCCCCGCATTCTCGCGATCTGAACACACGCATCCGTGATGTATCTCCTGATCTCCTCGATATCCCGGTTCATCATCCGAACCTGAGCCGGAAGCGTTAAATACTTTTCGTAAAAACTGCACGTTCTGTAATCTCTGTACATATCAAATCATAGCGGGTGAGGCCCATAGACAGAAAAGAGCGGCTTGGTTGCTGGATCGCAAAGAATCCTGAGCTCATACTCATCGCTGCAGTTCTTCTCACACTTCTGTCGCTTCATTACGCCCAGCAGATCGAGATGCATGGGATGAGAACAGAGGACTTTGTGGACAAGGGATCGATGCTGTACCAGACCTATGAGCACCTCTTCAAGGAGCGGTTCGCAACAGAGTCGATAACTGTGGTGATCGAGGGAGATGATGTGACAGCTCCTGAGGTCCTGAAGGCGATGGACAGGCTTGCTGTGCAGATGGAGTCTGTGCCGGATGTCATCTCTGTCACGGGCATATCGCAGATCATAAAGATCGCTGCAGAGAGGGAGATAGGAAGGAGATACATTCCAGATGAACAGAGCGCGATAGACACGCTCCTGCTCAAAGGGGATGCCAGGATGCTGCAGAACATACTTCCGGACAGAAGGCACACGATACTCTCGATAGAGATACCGCTCACTCTCACGGAGGGGGAGCGCGAGGAGGTCCTGCGCGAGACCGAGAGAGCGGTGGCCATGGCCGAGTTTCCCCCAGGGGTGGGCGTCATAGTCACAGGAAATGCAGCGCTTGGTGTGGCCATAAAGAATGAGATGTCCAAGAGCAATGCAAGCCTGCTTGGCGCATCTGGCGTCCTCATGATCCTGGCGCTTCTGCTCGTCTTCCGTCATGTCAACTGGCCGCTCCTCCCCCTGCCGATAGTCTTTCTGGGCATAATCTGGACATTCGGGATAATGGGGCTGCTTCACATCCCGATGACTATGATATCGATGTCGGCATTCCCGATACTCATCGGCATCGGCATAGATTATGCGATACAGTTCCACAACAGGATCGAGGAGGAGTTCTCGAAGGGAGGGTCGATAAAAAAAGCGGTCGTTGAGACCGTGGCCCACACCGCGCCGGCGGTCCTGATAGCGCTGGCGATAACAGCAGCTGGATTCTTTTCGCTCTTCACCTCAACCGTGCCCATGATCAGGGAGTTCGGGGTCCTGTGTCTCATAGGGCTCATAATGTGCTACATCTCAGCCCTCTTTGTTGGGATAACGGTTCTCTACGCTGCGGAGAGGAGCGGAAACAACAGAAAGAACAGGAAGAGAGCTGATGCATCTGAGAGCACGGTCGGTGAGACGACCATCGGCAGAGCTGTAAGATTCATCGTCAGGTTTTCGCTCAGGCGCGGGACTCTGATAATCCTGCTCGCCCTGCTTCTGTCGCTTGCAGGGGTTTACTCCGATACCCTAGTTCCTGTGGATACGGATTTCAAGAACTACATGCCTCAGGATCTTCCTCCCCTGGTCCAGTTCAGGCACCTCGTCGACATATTCGGAGGGAGCGATGAGCTCAACATAATCGTCCAGGGAGATGACATAACAGATCCGAAGATGCTGGAGTGGATGAACGAGTTCGGAGATTACATCACGGAGTCGAGGCAGCAGGTGTACTACGTCAACAGCGTTGCCGGCTATATGAGAATGCTGAACAACGGCTCCATACCAGAGGACGCGACCTCAACAAGATATCTGCTCAGCATAATGCCATCTTCGATGAAAGACAGGTACATAGACGGGCATGACACAGCCGTAATGGACATCAACATAGGCAACGCGCTGCGGGACCTTGGGGAAGAGGGGGTCGACCGTCTCATAAAAGAAATGTACAGGGACGTCGAGTGGTTTGGCGTGCCTCCTGGAACCGGCGTTGTGATAACAGGCAACCTGGTTGTGATGACGACAGTGATCGAGGCGCTCACCACCGGGAGGACAGAGATGACCCTCTTCGGGCTGGTCGTGATATTCTTAATGCTCCTCCTGATATACAGGGATCTGATAAAGGCGATTGTGCCGGTCCTGCCAATGCTCGTCGTGATAGGCTGGATGGGCGGGGTGATGTATGTCACCGGCATGAAGTACACCCCGCTGACTGCGACGCTGGGAGCCCTGATCCTGGGTGTGGGTTCTGAGTACTCCATACTCATGATGGAGAGGTTCTACGAGGAGCTCAAGAGGTGCAATGATATCGACCAGGCGATGTCGAAGGCATCGTCGAGCATAGGATCCGCGCTGGTTGCATCCGGCCTGACCACGGTCTTCGGCTTCGGGGCACTCATAACATCTCCATTCGTCATAACCAACAACTTCGGCACAGTGACCGTGCTGGCTGTGATATTCGCTCTTATCACAACATTCACAGTATTTCCCGTGCTTCTCGTTCAGCTTGAAAGAGAGCGGGAGAGAATCCAGAGGATGAACACGATATTCGATTTGCTTAGAAAAAGATGCGCAGGTGCAGTTTGATGAGATACGAGATGATAATGCTGTTGATCCTTATTGTCCCAGCGATGGGCCAGAGCAACTACATCCCTCCAGTGATCGAGGGTGAGAACTACTGGAACATGTACGGATCACCAAACCTGACCGCTGCAATAAGCGGCACGAACGAGTTCGATAAAGGGGATACAGTCACGCTCTACATCGATCTGATAAACTACGGCAGGTTCCTGAGCTTCGAGAAGGACAAGACAGCCTACACCCCCATGGAGATGGCGCTCGCAGCCAAAGAGCAGGAGCTGGAGCAGGCCAAGACCACTGCCATAGGGATAGTTGCAACTCTGGTGTCGGAGAGCGACCAGATCGAGGTCAAGTCCGGCGATCAGGTTGTGGAATCCCTCAAATCCGGTGACAAGACAAAGAATCCGCTCAAATTCACAATAAAGATAGGAAAGCACGCACCGGCTGGCGTGTACCCCCTCCAGCTCAATCTGAAGTACGACTACCAGTACAATGTGCAGGTCGATGCGAACAAGTTCGATCCAGCTACAAACAACCTCATAGGGTTCAGGGCAGCCTACTGGTACCAGAAGGCGAACCAGACGGTGATCGTGCCTGTCGTCGTGAAGAAGAGGGCGGACTTCGTGATCACTGACGTCAAGGGGGTCCTCAGGGCTGGAGCCAAGAAGGAGGAGCTGCAGGTTACCTATAAAAACATCGGTGAGGAGGGTGTGAGCGACGCCATTGCCAGGCTTAGCATATTCAAGCCGTTCTCGTCCACCGACGACCAGGCCTACATAGGTGATCTCGGGCCTGGCGAGGAGGCGACCGTGGTCTTCCGCCTCGATGTGGACTCGGATGCAACCCCGAAGGAGTACGGCATCAACAGCGAGATCAAGTACACCGATGTGAGAGGGGATACCGTGATCTCGGAGAGCATGAAGATTCCCGTGAGAGTGGAGCCCGCGTCCAGATCGATGATGTTCCCAGCGCTTGCGGTTCTTGTGATCCTGGGCGGCGCAGGTGCTTACATCTACAGGAGGAGAGCGAATAAAGCCTGAGGTTAAGCATGCCGCTCAAGCAGTGCATAGTTGTCAGGGACGATCTGAGGCTATCAACAGGAAAGCTCGCAGTCCAAGTGGCGCATGCTTCGATAATGGCAATGGAGCTCGCCAGAAAGGATGTCGTCGAGCAGTGGAAGGATGAGGGCATGAGGAAGATCGTCCTCAGGGGTAGAGATGAGGAGCACCTCTTCAGGCTCAGGGCAGAGGCAGAATCCCTGGGGATACCGGCTGCCATCGTCAGGGATGCAGGCCTCACAGAGGTACCTCCCGGAACCGTGACAGCCCTGGGCCTCGGGCCGGCTCCGGACGAGCTCATGGACAGGGTGACCGGCAGGCTCAGCCTGCTCTGATCCCGTGACACATTAACGAGAACGTCGGGCCGAGGGGCTGGGGGGGCCGCTTCTGCGCTCTGGAGGGGGCTTCCAGCTTACCCCCACCTGAGCTGTGATTTTCCAGGATTAACCTCCCGATGCGGGCAACCGATCCAGACGCTATCCAAGCGCCTCCACTGGCAGGAAGTTTGATCTCCATGGGCATCTCATGAGGGATCATGAGACGTGATCTGATGGAGATACTTGTATGCCCTGTTTGCAGGGGAGATCTCGAACTCGAGGTCTTCGAGGAGAACGAGAGGGAGATACTCACTGGAAGGCTCACGTGCAGATCCTGTGGCGAGGTGTATCCGATAGAAGAGGGAATACCCAACATGCTGCCGCCGGAGCTCCGCGAGAGGCGTTAATACACTAGAGAAATATTTATAAAATATGATCGCATCTTTATCCTGGATGGAGTACGTGATCAGGATAAACGACAGCGCAGGTGAGGGCGAGCCGGAGCCGATATCCCTGAGGCTGCCTCCGGGCGGCAGCGATGAGATACATCTACGTGTTGTCAACCTCGGCGAGCCGACCAACCTGGTTGTTAAAACGGATCAGGGCATCATCCGCTACGTAAAACCCGAGAAGATGAACCACTACATAGTGCTCGAGGAGATGATCCCGATATCGGTGAGGATGCCTGAGACCGCTGAGACGGTGAGCGGAGATGTGCTGCTAATTACTGACACCGCCACCAAAAAAATTCCGGTGACCCTGGAGGCTGATGGCATGTACAGAGATGACAGCGAGGATGAGGGTCTGAGGGAGAACGAGAGCCACGATGATTACGGTGATGGATACGATGATGATGAACAGCGCGATGAGGGTTACTACAAAAGCGATCAGTACTATCGCCACAACTCCTGGACCGGTTCGCGCGATGGCGAGAGTATTGATAGATATGAGCCGGTCACCGGATATGGCAGGTACAGCATGGATCTGGTTCCTGTCGCCCTGATCCTGGCAGCAACCATCATGCTCATGGTGCTTACATTCCACACCAGAACCCTGCCGCTCTTCCACGGAGCGCTCGCAACATCCATGATGATCGTCAGCCTTATCATCTATGGTACAGCTACCATGCTGAGATCTTAGCTCTGGATGAGAGTGATCTGTTTGAGGTACATCGTGGTCACCGGCGGGGTGATGAGCGGGCTTGGCAAGGGCATAACTGCAGCCTCGATAGGCAGGCTGCTCATGAACAAGGGGTACAGGGTCACTGCCATAAAGATAGACCCCTACATCAACATAGACGCAGGGCTCATGAGCCCGTTCCAGCACGGCGAGGTGTACGTGCTCAAGGACGGCGGCGAGGTGGATCTCGACCTCGGCAACTACGAGCGGTTTCTCGACATAGAGCTCACGAGAGATCACAACATCACAACCGGAAAGGTCTACAGCACGGTCATCGAGAAGGAGCGGCGCGGCGAGTACCTGGGAAAGACCGTTCAGATAATACCGCACATAACGGATGAGATAAAGAGGCGCATACGCCAGGTATCGAGGACCGGAGGGAGCGAGATCTGTCTCATCGAGGTTGGCGGAACCGTTGGCGACATAGAGTCGATGCCGTTCCTGGAGGCGATGAGGCAGCTGAAGTATGAGGAGTCTGGAAACATATTCTTTGTCCATGTGACGCTCGCGCCGATGACCTCTGATGGCGAGCAGAAGACAAAGCCAACGCAGCACAGCGTAAAGGAGATGCGCGAGCTGGGGCTTCAGCCAGACATGATAGTGGTGAGGTGCAAGAAGCCACTGCTCCCAGAGACGAAGGCGAAGATCGCGCACTTCTGTGATGTTCCAATAGAGGCTGTCATCAGCGGGCATGATTCGGATGACATCTACAGGGTTCCGCTCCAGCTCGAGGCCGAGGGTCTAACTAAATATATCATGAAGGCCATGCGATTGTTCCCACTGGAGGAGCGGAGGGACTGGTACGATCTCGTTCAGAGGATGGACGCGGTCAGGGAGAAGGTCAGCATGGCTCTTGTTGGAAAGTACACATCAGGATCACAGTGCACGGATCCGATGAAGGATGCCTACCTCTCGATACGCGAGGCGCTGAAGCATGCGGGCATCGAGGCAGGGGCGATGCCAGAGATCTCCTGGATAGATGCCGAGGATCTCGAGAGGGCTCAGCCCGAGAAGTTGCTGAGGGACTTCGACGGCATACTTGTCCCGGGTGGATTCGGGGTTCGCGGCACAGAGGGAAAGATGAACGCCATAAGGTATGCCAGGGAGAAGGGAATACCGTACCTCGGGATATGTTTCGGAATGCAGCTCGCAGTCATAGAGTTCGCCCGGAACGTCTGCGGTCTCGAGGGTGCGTCGAGCACAGAGTTCGGCGAGACGCCTCATCCTGTCATCGCGTTGCTCCCCGAGCAGGAGAAGGTCAGGCAGATGGGGGCGACTATGCGGCTGGGCAACTATCCGGCGCATCTCCTCGAGGGCACCCTCGCCCACAGGATCTACGGCACCACAGAGATCGTGGAGCGTCACAGGCACAGGTATGAGGTGAATCCAGCATACATCGAGATACTCGAGAAGAACGGGCTTCTCTTCTCAGGAAGAAACGGGGATCTGATGGAGATCCTGGAGATCCCGGGACATCCGTTCTTCTTCGCATGCCAGTTCCATCCTGAGATGAGGTCAAGACCGGGCAGGCCATCGCCTCCGTTCCTGGCATTCGTCGAGGCGATGAAGACACAGCGGCTCAGAAGACCAGGATCAGCGTGCACACTCGAACTGACCGCGTGAGACGAGCGTTACCTTATCATCAACTCTTTTATCGGTTTTCCACAGTGGGGGCATACAATCTCATGACTCTCCCTTCTCCTCTGAAGGGCCTCGGTGAAGCCGGATGCGATTATACCTGCTGGCAGAGCGAAGAGACCTATACCAAGCATCACGACCACAGAGCCTATTAGCTTGCCAGCTGGCGTTACAGGATATACATCGCCGTAGCCGACTGTTGCCAGCGTCACCAGCCCCCACCACATGGCTGCTGGTATCGATGAGAACTTATCGGGCTGTGCATCATGCTCCACCTCGTACATAAGAGTCGAGGAGACCAGGAGAAGTATCAGTATGGATACGAAGACCAGCAGAAGCTCATCCTTCTTCATCCTGATAACATCGGCGAAAAGATCGACCGACTCCGAATATCTCGCAAACTTCATGATTCTGAGCAGCCGGAAGAGACGAACCGCTCTGAGAACCCTCGTGTCCGGAAGCAGCAAGGGAAGGTAAAACGGAAGGAACGCAAGCAGATCAACAACTGCAAGCGGTGATACCATGAATCTCATTCTTCCACGGATGGGATCGCTGAAGCGGGGATCGACTGTGCATGACCAGACTCTGAGGACGTATTCAACGGTGAAGACCGCGACAGAAAACATCTCGAAGACGTCGAAAAAATATGAAAAGCGCGCGTTTATCCACCATACAGTCTCAAGTATCACTGCTGTAACGTTGAGGATTATGAGACAGACTATGAAGATGTCGATGTATTTCCCCTCATCATCGCCAGGCTCAAGAAGTCTGTGGACACGATGCTTGATTCCTGAGCTCATTTGCGAGAGCTGATGAGCTGTTCGGATAAAACAGTTTCTGCCAGATGAGTTGCGGGTTTGGATACAGGAGATCGATGGCGAGAAGCGCAGTGGAGCAGTAAAACACTTTCTGTCAGATGAGTTGGGATGTGTACGCCTCTCGGGCAGTGAGCATTTTCCTGCGAAACACCACAGGCGACATTAGAGGTTACCAAAAGGATGAGAGCTTTGATTGCTGGTTTCGTCCAGAAACGACCATGCAGTTGAAGGTTAACCCTAAATGCTTTCAGTGTAAGAGGAGAGGAGGCGGAATGGTGAACGTGTACCCCCCATCTGAGGACACGCACCTGCTCATGCGTGCTGCGATCGCTGAAGCCAGGCCAGACGACTCTGTAATAGAGATCGGTTGCGGCTCTGGGATGATATCAGAATCCCTTGCAGGCAGGGTCAGGAGCATAGTGGCCACAGATATCAATCCTCATGCTGTAAAGGCAACAGCATCCCTGGGCATACCCGCGGTCAGGGCGGATCTGTTTCACGGGATATCCTATAAGTTCGACCTCATTCTTTTCAATCCACCGTATCTGCCCGCAGAGGATGCGCTGGATTCAGAGGACGATAAATGGCTGTCAGCAGCGCTTGACGGCGGGGCTGATGGGAGAGAGGTGATAGCGAGATTTCTGAAAGGCGTGAAGGATGTGATGAGCCCTCGTGGAAGGATACTCCTGCTCATATCATCCCTCACAGGGCCAGAAGAGGTCATGGAGCTGGCCCAGGCGTCTGGCCTCACCACAGAGATTGTGGCCAGGGAGAGATACTTCTTCGAGGAGCTGTACGTTCTGAAGCTCAGAAGTTCAGTGTGACGATGAGGAAGACGGGCCTGCGGCTGGTGGATCCGATCAAACCTGCCAGTCTCCAAAAGATATATCATACCTGTCATGTACCCTCAAAGCATGCCCATACTCAGAGATATGTCGATTCTGGTAACTGGCGGTGCAGGGTTCATAGGATCTCATCTTGTCGATGCGCTGATAAAACACAATGAGGTTACAGTCATAGACAACCTGAGCACAGGGAAGAGGGAGTATCTCAGTGCGCACGAATCCAATCCGCGCTTCAGGCTCATAGAGGCCGATCTGCTCGACAGGCTGGAGGTCTATGATGCTGTGAAGGAGAAGGACATTGTGTTCCACCTCGCTGCCAACCCCTCTGTGGCAGTGGGCGAGACTGATACAAGGATACACCTCGAGCAGAACGCCCTCACCACGTACAACCTCCTGGAGGCGATGCGCCGGGCGAGGGTCAGGAGAATAGCGTTCACCTCGACATCGACTGTTTATGGGGAGGCGAAGATCATACCGACGCCAGAGGACTACGGCCCGCTGAAGCCGATATCGCTCTACGGGGCGTCGAAGCTCGCATGTGAGGCGATGATATCATCTTACTGCCACACATTCGATATGCAGGCGTGGATATACCGCTTCGCGAACATAGTGGGAGAGCGTGGGAACCACGGCGTGATCGTTGATTTCATAAAAAAGCTCAGGGCAAACCCGAAAGAGCTCGAGATCCTCGGATCAGGAGCGCAGAGGAAGTCCTACCTCGATGTCAGGGACTGCGTGGATGCCATGATCCACTGCGTTGAGCATGCGGATGAGCAGGTGAACATATACAACATCGGCTCTCAGGACACCGTTGATGTGAGGGAGATCGCGGACATAGTCGTCAAAGCGATGGGCCTGGACGGCGTGAGGTACAGATTCACAGGCGGGATCGATGGAAGGGGCTGGAAGGGAGATGTTAAGCTGATGTGCCTGTCAACAGACGCGATAAGACAGCTCGGCTGGAGGCCGAGGCTGGGCTCACGAGAGGCCGTGGCCAGGGCTGCAGAATCGCTGCTCAGGGAGATCCGAGAGAGTCCGCTGCCAGAAAAGGATGGCAGATCCCCGTGATTCAGGAACCTGTAACAACAGGCAGTTTATGTTATCGGTGCCCGGGTGTCGCCCAAGCTTGCAGCTCCGATTAAGCTGCACAAAAAATGTGGATGCCCACTTTAACCATGCGACGGGATGACCTCTACCAGATCCTCTCCCAGCCGCCGTCCTTGGGCCTTATCCTGTAGGTCTTGCCCTTGGCAAGAAGATAATTGTGAAGATCTGCCGCATCCCTGAAGAAGCGCTTGTCGTGGAGATTGTTGTATATGTCCTCTGATGTAAAACCGCTCAGCCTGCCCCTTCCGTAGATGATCCTCTCAATTGTGTAGTATATATCATCAAACTTCCTGATCGGCCGGGTCCACTCCTTGAACTTCATCAGACCACCCTGTGTGATGAGGGCGCGACTGGATATCAAACTTTCGTCCCGATAGCGTTACGACTGGACGGTCTGCTCCAAGATGCCCAAATGTTACCGGAGACCCTGACCTGGACCAGCTCTCCGTGCAGCATGGCTCATATCCCGTAATCTGTCTCCTTCTCTCTGAAACCCCGCTGGGGAGGCGTGCCAAAAGGAGATGGTGCTCCCAGATGGAATTGGGGGGCGATGGTCTGCAAACTCATGATGACAGAAAACGCTCATGACAGGAGATCACCTATGTTAAGCGTCATCGGTTAAGATCGACATGTGTAGAATTGGACTTAATAGTCTTATCCCCATCAGTACTGCTATCAGGACTCAAGTCCACAGGTGGTCGATTTGAATCAGACTCTCCAATCTGGCGTGATCACAATTTGTTAAATTCCATGGTCAATATATTTACATAAAATCCTTAACCGATGACCAATGGGATGAAATCGGGCCTGTTCGCTCTTATGTGCGTAGCAACTTGCAGAGCATGCAATGTGGTCGCTGAAAGCATTCATTTGTCGAAACGAACGCATAGCATGACCCCTGCTCCTTCGGGCAAGTTACCAAATGGATATGAACGGGCCTGTTTTCGTACCAGATCATGATGGCAGTTGAGATCTCATGGCCTCACCTTAACGAAGATGTGCTTTTCTCAGAGGCCAAGATATTTTGCCGATAAGCATTCACCACCCCAAATATGGGACATGAGCACCTGGAGAGGTACCGCGATATAATACCTGATTTCGATGCATTCCTGGATTTCATGAGCAGGACGCTGCCGGTGACCGCCAGAATAAATACACTGAAGACCTCAGTCCCAGAGCTGCTCTCCAGGCTGGATCGCGCAGGGATCGGGTACGAGCGCATGCGATGGTATCCGCTCGGTTTGAGGCTGGATGCTGAGAAGCCTGGAAGGCTCATGGAGTTTCACATGGGCCTGATTCACGTTCAGGAGGAGATATCCATGCTGCCGCCAGTGGTCCTCGATCCGCAGCCTGGCGAGCGGATACTGGACCTCTGTGCGGCTCCCGGCGGAAAGGCCGCGCAGATGAGCATGCAGATGTCGAACAGGGGGGTCGTGGTCGCGAACGACAGCTCCTCAGCACGCATCGTCCCGCTCCGGGCCAACCTTGAGAGGCTCGGCGCGGTCAACACCATCGTCACATCCTATGACGGGAGACGCTTTCCAGAGTACACCTTCGACAGAGCGCTTGTTGATGCTCCATGCTCGAGCGAGGGCACCGCTCGAAGGTACCCGGAAGTGATCTCGAGATGCTCTGTGAAGCGAAGCATGGATCTGCAGAGCCTCCAGGTATCGCTCCTGCGCCGGGCGATCCAGCTGACAAAGCCCGGAGGGGTTGTGGTTTACTCCACATGCACATTTGCGCCTGAAGAGAACGAGGGGGTCGTATCCCGGGTGCTCGATCTTGCTGATGTGGAGAGCTTCACGGTACACGGTCTGCGCTCAAGCCCGGGTCTGACATCATGGAACGGGACCGATTACGGCGAGGAGCTCGTTAAATGCAGGAGGTATTATCCACACGAGAACGACACGGGGGGATTCTTTGTCGCGAAGCTCCGCAGAAGGCTTCCAGCTTGTGAATAAAGATACAGTGGTATCTATGTGGAAAGAGAGGTTTGGCATCCCTGAGGATGTGTTTGAGGGATTCAGCTTCTTCAGGCGCGGCAGAATGATATGGGCGTTCAGCCTTCCAGAGATCCCGCCGTTCAGATGCGAGAGCATCGGAATGAGGGTTATATCGATGCGCGAGAGCCCGTGGAAGCCAACCACCTACGCTCTACAGCTCTGGGGGCGGCATGCGAGAAAGAACGTCATCGATCTGGATGATGAGATGGCGAGACGATTCTTCGCGGGCGAGAGCCTGGAGCTGAGAGCGCAGGTGGATAGAGGCTACGTGGTCGTCACGCACATGGGCTCGGTGATAGGGTGCGGCCTCTACACCCCCGGGAGGCTGATCTCGCAGCTGCCCAGGGAGCGCAGGATTCTTGAGGTTGATGATCAACATGCTCCGGAACATCATGCACAGCCTGGAGACACGCAACACGAATGCTCTGAATGATCCGATCTGCGAGGGCATCCTGAGCGATTCAAGGGACCATGCAGCTCTGAATCGCAACCTCATGCAATCCCTCTGGCGAAGCCCGATGAGGCTCTTCTCCCTCTCCCGCATGCTTCAGGAGAGCTGCTGCGGCAGGGAGGTGACATATGTCATAAACAGAAACATCAACTTCACCAACATCTGTGTGGGAAGCTGCAGGTTCTGCGCGTTCAGGAGGAGTGATGGCTACATCCTCACACATGAGGAGATCGTTCAGAGGGCAGCGGAGGCTGAGCAGATGGGCGCCACTGAGCTGTGCCTCCAGGGGGGGCTTGCGCCGGGACTCACCGTGGAGAGCTACTGCGAGATTCTTGAGGTTCTCAAATCAAACTTCCCTCGGATGCACCTCCACGCGTACTCTCCCATGGAGGTGATGCACATGTCGAGATGCTCCGGCGTCGATGTCCAGGACGCCCTCCGCTCCTTAAAGGATTCTGGCCTCGATTCGATGCCCGGGACAGCAGCCGAGCTGCTGGTCGATTCTGTGAGGAGGGTGATCTGCCCGGACAAGCTCAGCACCGCGGAGTGGTCATTCATAATAAGATCTGCGCACACCATGGGCATACCCACGACCTCGACCATGCTTTACGGCCATATCGAGAGCTTCGAGGAGAGGCTGAGCCATCTGGAGGTCATCAGATCGATACAGATGGAGACCGGAGGGTTCACAGAGTTCGTGCTGCTGCCCTTCGTCCCCGGGAACACGGCTCTGGGAAGGATTTCATCGCCTCCGGGCATCCTCGAGAACCTCAAGATGCACGCGCTCGCAAGAGTGGCGCTCTATCCGTACATCACGAACATCCAGGCGAGCTGGGTGAAGCTAGGCAGGACTGTCGCAGGAGCGGCACTGGAATGGGGCGCCAACGACCTCGGGGGGACGCTCATGGAGGAGAACATATCCAGATGCGCCGGATCCAGAGAGGGGCAGTACATGTCTCCGGCTGAGTTTCAGGATCTCATAAAGAGGCACGGTAGAGTACCGGTGCAGAGGGATACGCTGTACAGAAGGATATGCTGATCTCCAATTTGAGCGTACTTTGAGTCTGAGGATCTCAAAGTTCCTCCGCTCTTATCCATCTGATGTCCTGCCCGGAACATGCTCAATACGTTAAGGTAAATTGCCCTCTTGGCGGATTTCTGGATCAACGACCATGCCCGATGATAGTGGCTTCACTTGAGCAGTAACTCAATTATAGTCCTTTGCGTCACTTCATGTAAATCCATTTAAAATCTACTGGATATGTCATACTTCATAGATGATTTTATGTGAAATGCTATATTATAGCAACTTATGCGGAATACTATAAGCTCACGATATTGAGCAAATACCCTGCCCGAAGAAAAGTCATGCTATGCGCCCGTTTCGACTTATCTTCGACGCAGTCGAAGGCATGGCGAGGGAACGAGTGCATTCAGCAACCAGTATGCACATCCTCCAATTTGCTGAATACATAAGAGTGAATTCCTCCAGCTGCCACACATGCCGGTATTCATCGTCCCAGCGGGCGCGCCTGCCCGCTGGGCTCAGTATCCCCTCATGATCTTCATGATGATCCTGGCGATCATGTAGGCGATCAGGAAAACTATCACGTAGAACAGTATCTCAGCAGCCTCCAAGCATCACGCCCCCTCATTTATGCAGGATACCTCCTGAACCCCGGGTAACCCCCTCCATTTCATCATGCCCCTTTCGTTTATGCAGGACACCGTCAAAGTTCAACCTCCCCTAACCGTGTATGGAAGCAGACCTCCTGCAAGCAGTATCTCCCTCTGCCGCCGGCTCAGCTCCATCCGGAGCGGGATCTCGCGATCGCCGGCGATCGCCTTCACCTCAGACTCCCCACTCTCCAGGGCCTTTCTTATACCAGGCAATCTCATGCTCATGCCCTGCTCGATGATACCGTAATCAGACTCCCTGACGAAGTATAGTGGCAGTATCCCGAAGTTCACGAGATTTGCGGCATGTATCCTCTCTATGGACTTCGCCACGACCGCCTTCACCCCGAGATACATCGGGCACATCGCAGCGTGCTCCCTGGACGATCCCTGGCCGTAGCTCACCCCAGCAACAATGATGTTGTGCAGCCCCTTATCACGGTTCTCAGCAGCTCTCCTGGAGAACTCAGGATCAAGCGGCTCGAAGACGAACGTCGAGTACTTCGGGACGTTCGACCTGTACTTCAGTCTCGATCCGGCCGGCATTATGTGATCCGTAGTTATGTTGTCCTCGACCTTTATGGTGACAGCTCCATCTATGCTCTCAGGCATCGGGGTGTTCCGCGGCGGCTCTCCTATGTTCGGACCCCGGAATATCCTGACTCCGGCTCTCTCCTCAGCAGGCTTCGGAGGGATGATCATGCTGTCGTCTATCTCGAACCTCTCCGGCATTTCCACCCTTGGAAACTCCATGTTCAGATCGGATGGATCCACAAACTCGCCCTTTATTGCGGCTGCAGCTGCAACCACAGGGCTCGTCAGGTAAACATTTGCGCTCGGAGTCCCTGATCTGCCCTTGAAGTTCCTGTTGCTCGTCCTGACCGAGACGGCATCCGTGCCAGGCGACATGCTGTTGCCTATGCAGAAGCCGCAGGCGCTCTCGAGTACCCTAGCGCCGAATGCTATGAGATCGTCAAGGGCGCCATTCCTGGCCATCATCCTCAGAACCTGTCTCGATCCAGGGGCGACTCCGAAGCTGACGTTTGCAGGAAGATGTCTGCCTTTAACCATTTTCGCAACTCTCATCATATCTGTGTAAGATGAGTTCGTGCACGAGCCGACGAGCACCTGATCCACAGGAGTGCCCACCACACTGCTCAGCGGGATGACGTTCCCGGGGCTGTGGGGTGCTGCAACAAGCGGCTCCAGCTCCGAGAGATCGATCTCGATGCTCTTATCATAAGTGGCGTCCCTGTCAGGGGCAAACGGCACCCAGTGCTCTGCCCTGCCCTGGGCTGCCAGGAACCTCCTCGTCTGCTCATCGCTCGGGAATATCGATGTCGTGACGCCCGTCTCAGCGCCCATGTTCGTGATCGTTGCCCTGTCGGGCACGGTGAGCCCAGCAATTCCATCCCCTGTGTACTCGCAGACCCACCCCACATTCCCCTTTGTTGAGAGTATCTGCAGGACCTTCAGTATGACATCCTTCGGGGTTACCCAGGGCTGGAGCTCCCCTGTGAGATGCACCTCCATCACCCTTGGAGCTGTCAGGTAGTAAGGCCCGCCGCCCATGGCGACAGCCACATCGAGCCCGCCTGCTCCTATTGCTATCATACCCAGCCCGCCGCCCGTTGGAGTATGACTGTCAGACCCCAGCAGCGTCTTTCCGGGGCGCCCGAATCTCTCAAGATGCACCTGGTGGCATATGCCGTTCCCCGGGCGTGAGAAGTATATGCCGTAGCGCTCAGCGACCGACTGGAGATACCTGTGATCGTCCGCGTTCTCGAACCCGACCTGTATCGTGTTGTGATCAACATAGCTCACAGACAGCTCTGTGGCTATCCCCTCCAGACCCATCGACTCGAACTGAAGATAGGCCATGGTGCCGGTCGCATCCTGTGTCAGGGTCTGGTCTATCCTTATGCCGATCTCGTTTCCCGGCTCATATGTTCCATCAACAAGATGATCCCTAAGGATCCTCTCAGTCAGGGTGTATCCCATCCAAGTGACCTCCACAAGCAAGATACGATATGAATTCATCCAGCTGCGCGATCCGCGCTGCCGGGGCTCTGTCCAGCATCATAACCCGCATGCCCGTACAGCAGTGATAACTTCGAACACAACCACGATCATCCACCGCATTGAGTTCGCTGCAATGCGCATCCATCACACAAACACCGTTATGCATGACGAATATCACTCACTGCAGAAACTTTCAGCGCTCGCAGAGAGATCTCTCGCATGCCAGGGTGCATCCGGAAGCTGTGCTTCTATACATCCCATCCAAATGATATACAGTTTTCTGTGGCGAGCGGTATGGTCAGACGCGGAACGTCTACAGCTGCGCAGCATACTGTTAGCTCAGAAGCGCTGTGAAACTCCGGCTCAGAATCACTCGAACTGGATCCTTTCATCCCTTCTGTATGCCATCGCAAGGCATGCGGCCTTCAGCTCGCCATCCTGATTTCTGACCTCGATGTTGTATGTTGAGATCCTCCGGGTTCTGCTGACCTCTCTGGCCTCTGCGTAAAGCGTCTCATCCGGACTGGCGGGGCGGAGGTAGTCCACGGTCACGCTTATCGCCACAGCGACCGTTCCATGAGAGTTTGCCGCTGCACCAAATGCCTGGTCTATCAGAGAGAATATCGCCCCACCATGGACTGTTCCGAAGAAGTTTTTGTTATCATCTGACGGCTCCATCTCGACCTTCGAGTATCCCTCCCTCAGCTCAACAAGCCTCATGCCAAGCCTTCGCGCGAAAGGCTGCTCATCGACCTTTGCATGAAGTCTCTCCAACATCCCAGCTGGTTCCATGGGAGATGCTTGTCCAAGGATGTACATAAAACCCATGTTCTGGAGTTCCAGCTCCTCCAGATTCGCTCTTATCCATCTGATAACTTGCCCGAAGAGGCACCAGTCACGCTGTGCGCTCGTGGCGAGCAATGAGTGCATTCAGCAACCAGTATGCATGTACTTCAAGTTGCTGAATACATAAGAGCGTCCAGATTTTGCAGGGACATCTGGCATATCTGAGAGGGCATCTGCAACATCCGGAAGGCTGAGAGACGGGACGAACAGCATAATAGTGTTCATAAGTTTATATAATATTTTATGTTACATAAAAACATCTTTGAAGTATGACATATCCAGTAGCTTTTAAATGGATTCACATGAAGTGACGCAAAGGACTATAGATCACGTGAATGCTGGGGGCCGTGATCACAGAAGAAAAAGAGAAACAGAAACCTGGAGGGGGCATCAACCCCCTGGGCTTCACTTCGGTGGCCAGTAGCTCTTCATCCAGTCGACTATACGTCCGGAATCCTCCGGTCCCACCAGGATCTTCACCTTTCCGCCAAAGAGATCCTCGAGCTCGCCGCTGAACTTCGCGGCCATCCCTGGCAGAACGATCGACGGGTACTTCATCTTTGTGAAGTCGAAGTCGGCCTCCTTGAACGCATCGACGATCTTCTGCGGGTTCAGCTGGCCGCCAGCAACCGATGCCTGCACACCGATGCCATCCGTGTTGATTGACATTATGTAGGCATCGATGTTGTTCGAGGCGACATCCGATTCGACAGTGTAGTAGGTGAGAGCGAAGTTCGTTGTGACGAATACCGGCGACTCCTCTGTGGGGTTGCCGACCTTGTAGATGCCGGGCTTGACCTGGACAGGCCTCCTCGGGTCGGTGTAGATGTTGTACCTGAGGTGCATGTCAGGCATCACGCAGTGCGGCTCGATGCAGTGCTTGATCATTATAGAGGCACCGCGTATGACGAATGTCGCTGTAAGCACAGACTCCCAGTAGGCAGCCCTCACCGGGTCCTTGGTTGTGAACCACGCGTTGATCGGCAGGGCGATCGTCGGGTAGGCGATGTCCTTCTGGCCCTCCTCGAGCGCCGCCCTTCTGAGCTTGAGAAGGTTGTGCAGCGACTCCTGGAGCTTCTTGCCGTTGGGCGCTGTTCCGAAGTCGAGAATCAGATCATGGATGCCCATCTGCTCGAATGTCAGCGCCATCGACTTGAGACCATCAAGATCGAAGGGCACGCTGAGAACGACCGGCACGTTGAACTCGTGGACGAGTTTCGCGACCTCCTGCCAGTTGTCCTTGTTTGCTGCGTACACCAGTGGTCTGGTCTTGGCTGCGACCTCAAGGCCTGCCCTCAGAACCTTCGGATCGAATGAGCACAGGATAAGCGGATAGTCCGTGGTCTCCATGACCTTCTTCACGCACGCGGCGAACTTTGCGGGATCGCCTGAGGTTGACCTGACAGCGATCATCTCCACGCGCTCCCACTTGCCTATGTAGAACTTCTTCCACGTGCTGATCTTCTTCACACGCTCGACGAGAGCAGCCTCGTCCATTGTATCTGTGACGTCATATGCAAACGGCGGCTTGTTGAAGAACGTCATCTGGTGGCGGTACATGACATCCTCGCCGCCGACCTTCAGCTCCTTATCGCCTGTGCCCACATAGACGAGCCTTATCTCAGGGGCAACTATCGACTTGAGGGTCTCGTACTTCTTCGCGTACTTCTTCTCCTCGGCCAGCGGTGTGCACTCCTCGACGCGCTTGGATCTGTCGATAAGAGCTGCTGCAAATGCCATGCAGGTCTGCAGCCCGCACTTTCCGCAGTTGGTCTGAGGCAGATGCTTGTAAAGATTCAGGGGGCTCTTTTCCTTCATCGCTATCAGACCTCCATCTTGACCCAGTTGGTTAAATCAGGAGTCTGCGCATCTATCAGTCCCATGAGGGTCTGAGTGATCTCCTGGAGGTACGCGACCGCAAGCGGATGCATCATCATGAATATATCCACGCCTGCCATCGCAAGCGAGAATCCGGTGATGATCTCCCAGATCGGGCCTCTGAGCATCCTGTCGCCCCAGTCTGAGTCCTCCTTGTTGGGTGAGCGGACCATCCAGGCCTCCCTGACGCCCCATGCGTTTGTCGTGCCTGAGGACATCGGGAATGTGAGCTCCTCGTCGCCCTTCAGCGCTCCGAGCCTTATGCGCTCCATGTTGGTGTATGCGAAGTCGAGACCGTAGGCGAGAGCAGCCGTGGTCGGATCCATCACTATGGACTCCCTCGGCACGCCTGCGACCTTCATGAGCTTCCTGTTGAGCTCCTTCTGCGAGTTGATCTCAAGCTGCGTCCACGCCAGGCAGACATGGCCGTTGTCCACGCACGCCTTCCCGATCTTCTCCCAGTCCATGTTCAGGTTGGCGCTTGCGATCAGCGCGCGCTCGCCCTGTGCGACCTCTGCAGCAGCCTTGAGGACCTCGGGATCCTTGTCCGGGTTGCCGGAGCCGCCGATGCATATCGGGACGTCCACAGCCTGGAGTACCTCCTCCACTGTCTTGGCTGCCTCTCTTGGGGGCGTATCCTTCAGGAGGGGATCTGTGCTTATGAGGTGTATCGTGACGAGATCGGCGCCGAACTTTGTGACAGCCTTCTTCGCCCACTCGCCGGGATCGTTGATGACATCCTCGTAGTGCATCTTGACAGCCTTTGCCATGCCGATGGGCATGTCGAAGACGTCCATCGTGACCACGGGCCTGTGCGGCATCGGTGCGTCGTAGAAGAACGGCAGCGCCTTCTCTCCGCCTATCTTGATCGTGTGACCTCTGCTTCCGCCATCAGCCTTCGTGGCTCCAAGCGTGACCTCCTGGATCGGATACTTCCAGGTCTCATCGATTCCGACCTGGAACTTCGCCTGGACCAGGCTTGTGGCGACCTTCCACTCCGGGACCTTGGCCGCGGCCTCAACGACCTCAGCAGGTGCTGGCGATATCGCATGCGCAACTGCAGCAGGCTGGAGCAGAGCATCTACCGGATACCCCATGCTCCTGGCGAACTTGACGAGCTGCACTGCGATCTGGGCAACCTCCTGGCCGAAGTAGTAGGCGAAGAGCGGCCCTATGCCGGCAGCCCCGGTATCTATCTCGATCTCTATATCGCCCTCGATGGATACACCCTCGATGGCCTCAACGCCATATTGCGCCAAAGTCTTGTTCAGATCTGATAACTTGATCTTCTTCTCCTCTGCCATATAAATCACCCTTCAAATACCCAGTGCCTTGACGACATGCTCCTCGATCTCCTTCACCGCGGGCGTATCGTCAGGCAGGTTGATCAATGGGTCTCCCACCAGATCGAAGGTGGCTAACCTCTCATCATAGGGGATTGTGCCGATAACATTGAGACTGACGGACCTGGCGTTCTCGATGATCTTCTCCTTATTGCCTTCTGTAACCTTGTTTGCAATGACGTAGAGGTTGTTGTACTTCAGACCCAGCTCCGAGGCCAGCTCCCTTATCCGCTCTCCTGTGGTGAGTCCACGCCTGGAGGAGTCTGTGACCACGATCAGCGAGTCCAGGTCGGGGATCACCTTTCTGCTGAAGTGCTCCAGACCTGCGGCGGTGTCTATGATGGTGATGTCATACTGATCTATCAGCCTGTCCATTATGCCCCTGAGAAGGTTGTTGACAAAACAGTAACATCCTGAGCCCTCGGGTTTGCCCATGACCAGAAGATCGTAACCGTTCTCCTCGACAAGTATCTCGAAGATCTTCGCCTCGAAGAGCCTCTCCTTGTCCGTATCTGGCGGTGTGGTGTATCTGGCCTCCTGCATGAACTCCCTCATGTCCCCAACGGTCTTCGTCACCTCCACGCCAAGAGCATCAGCAAGGTTCGAATCTGGATCTGCATCGATCACCAGAACGCGGTATTTCCTGCCGCTCTTGATCAGATATCTGACGAGAAGAGCGGCGACTGCAGTCTTGCCAGTACCGCCCTTTCCTGTTATCGCTATTACTCTCCCCAAGATCTGGCCTTCCTTACTTCTTCTGCTTGATGACTAGTTCCTGAATGTGTACAGTCGCACCTCTGAGCTCCAGGATGATTCCCTGAGAACCAGAAGCTGGCGCAAACATCGGTGCAGCAGGTGCAGCCGCAGATGCGGGAGCGGCCGCAGGCGCTGCCGCAGGTGCAGCAGCTTCCTTCTTCTTAAGCACTAACTTGGCCATATTCAAAACCTCCCTCATATTCCCAGCAAAAATATAGAGGAGACAGGTGTTCTACTTCGCCAGAACCACCTTGTCTATGGTTATCTTCGCGTCCTTCAGCACCAGCTTTATGCCAGCACCGCCGGCCGCGGGCATGGCGAACGCCGGAGCTCCAGCAGGTGCGGCAGCCGCGGGGGCTGCGGCAGCAGGAGCGGCCGCGGGTGCAGCCGCCTCCTTCTTTTTCAGTACCAGCTTGCCCATTTCAAAATCCTCCAACTCACTCTAGCACGCCATCGGCCTGGAGTGCCTCGACAACCTGCATGAACTGCCCCTCGCTCATGAGGAGCTCGTTCTTCACGTTGTCTGTATCGATCTCTCCTCCATACTTCTCGATGAAGGCGATGACCTTCTCCTTCAGCTCGTCCGTGACCTCCTCGAACTTCCAGCCCTCGGTGATCTTCTTGCCATCAACTGGCCTCACAACGCCTGTCACGACAGGATGATCGACCTTGAGCAGGAACCTCTTCAGCGAATCGAGATCTTTGGCATCGTCCTCTGTGGCGATCTTGTCGTACATCTCCGCGGGTATTCCTTCCTTCACCCTCTCCTTGAGCCTCTTGGACATCCAGACGATCCTGCGCCAGCCGCCGTCCGCCTGGAGGAACTTCGGGGAGAAGTAATACAGCACACCCATTCCGAGGAAGCCGACGACCTGCTTGCCGCCGCCTGTCTGTCCAGCCATGGTCGAGAACGGCAGGCCGTTCGGAGCTGCGCCCTTGAAGTCGCGGTCCGCGATCCCTATTCCGTCGACCTCAGGCATGTAGAAGCCGATTGTCTCGAAGCAGCCGCATGAGGTGTGGGGAGCATCGAAGAACGTGTACAGCTTCATCACTGTGTACTCGCCGCCGGATCTCTTCGCAGCCATCTGGTTGATGCTCTCGTACTCGCCTGCGATCGGGTCCTTCAGGCCCTCCTTGGGTATCGGGAACTGCGGGCCCTCCGGGTCGACCTTTGACGCAGCGCGGCCATCGAACCATGTGATGGCTCCGCAGAGCGAAGGCCTGTCGGGCGTCACGACGCATGCGCTTGTGGGGGCGAACGCCTGGCAGAGTGTGCATCCGTAGAAGACATCCACATCCTCGTCATGGAGACCCTTCGCCCTCTCGTCCCTCGCCTTGTAAACCTGCATCGCCTTCTCCAGCTCCTCCTTGACCTTCGCCGGATCTGTGACGATTGTAACCTCCATCTTCTCGATGAAGGGCATCTCAGCCTTGTACAGGTTTATGACAGGCTTGAATATCTGCTCCCAGTACTGGACTCCCTTCTTCTGCAGGCTCTTGCCCATCCTCATCCAGATGTCGTACCTCTGGTTGAGGTGCATGAGGCCGCTTATGTAGGAGAGCAGCGCGTGGTTGCGCCTCTCTATGATCGACTCCAGGTCCTTCTCGATCTTCTCGCCCGCGACCTTGAATATCATGCCGAAGGGGATCGTTGAGCCCTCCTTGATATCCTTGGGCTCGGGGCCGATGACTGTGACCTTACCGTCCTGTACCTCGTCCATCGACGCTGCAAGGGTCAGCTCGAAGCCATCTGCCTTCGGTCCGCCCATCTCTATCCACAGGTCTTCCTTCCTTATGCGCTCCCCTTCGTACATCGGGGATATGTCCAGTTGAATCTCTTCAGCCATTTCTACACCTCTCCTAATACCAAAATAAATTTTGGAATTATTATCTCACATCACTTCTTCAGTATTGCAATCAGCTCATCGATCGCCTCGTGGTATCCTGCAGAGTCGAACGCCAGGTTCCCGAATGTCATATCTGCGTTGACATGGTAGTACCTGTCGATGGAGACGCGCTTGATGTCCCTGTTGAAGTGCTTCAGCGCAGAGAACATGGCGTTGGCGAACTTGTAGAAGATACCCATGAAGATGACCACATCGTAGTGTCCCTGGCCATCCAGGCCCTTCCAGTCCTTGAATCGCAGGTAGTTGGTCAGCGGATGCAGCCCGATCTGATAGACGTTCGTCGTGTACCCTCTCTCGATGAAGCCCCTGATCGTGTGAGCTGTCGCAGCGATCGTCATGTTCTTAGCCTTGGCGATCTCTATCGCCTTATCGAACATGATCGGGTCGTCGAAGAGCTCTGCTCCCACGACCAGCAGCGGCCTCTTTGCCTTCTTTATGATGGCGCCTATGACCTTCACAGGATAGGCCTTTGCCATCTCAGGCCCGGGGATCTGGGCCATCTCAAAAGGTATGGGGTTTTTGGTTGTGTCGACTGCCATTTCCCTCACTTCCTGACCCTGATCTTCCTCTCGATGTTGGTCGGATCGAAGCTCACATCTGCCGGCCTGATCGGACCCTCGACGATCTTCTTCGCCTTCCAGTCGATCTTCCAGCCGTACTTCTCCTCGAGCTCCTTCATCATCTGGTCCTTCCAGGCGAGCGGAAGCTCAGATGCATGCCTCACATAGACAGGCCAGTCATCCGGCAGCTTGCCGAAGTACTTCATGGATATATCGCAGTAGTGGGTCAGCTTGATCATACGGCCAATCGAGTTATCACTGGGTCTGAAGCATAGCTTGGCCATCATCAGCATGGCCTCCTCCTTTGTCTCCGCAACGTACAGCATGTGCTCAGGAGCAGGCTCGATCCTCACCTTGGAGCCATCTCTTGCATCTATAACCATCCAGTCCTCTGGCAGATCGGCCCTTCCCAGGAACGCCCTGCGGTATATCACAGAGTGTGGCTGCACCACAACAGGTACACCAATCCTGTTAACACCAGTCGCAATTGAGGCTGCCTTCTGCGAGTATGCGCCCCAGGCTATGCCGCACGCTCCGACCTTGGAGAGTATGTAATCTGCAATATCATCGTAGTTTGCACGATGGTTCCTGTGAGCGAATATCGTGGCGACCTTTATCGCAGCTCCATGTATGTGGGCATTTGCAACACATGATCCGACGTTACATATATTTCTGCCATCGAATGCACCTGGATACTGCTCCCAGATCGTCTTGCCCTCTGCATCAGTGTAGAGGGACATATCCATCGCCATGCAGCCCGATGTGACAACGATGTAGCCCCTATCCACGAACTCCTTGGCGATGTCGTACGCCTCCTTGGTGCCGTTCGGATAGTTGCTGCATCCGACAAGCGCTATCACGCCAGGGATCGTGCCGAGAACTATGGGCGCACCAACTGCTCTGATCTCTGTATCCCTGATCGGCCCTCTGCCAGCCCTCATCTTGAACTTCTGGTTCCTTATATACTCCCTGTTGGCGTACTCATACATCTTGAGTATCGGGAGATCCTGCCTGCAGACCTGCTCGCATCTGCCACATCCAACGCAAACCTCATATGTCGAGGAGAACGGCTCCAGGTTGCCCTTCGCGGCTTCTTCCATGAGATTGCTTATCCTGATGTGTGGCGGGCAGACGAATGCGCACTCATTGCACTTTGTACAGCTCGAGACCAGCTTCTTGAACTCATCCTCTGTAAGCACACTCTTATTCTTGATATCAGCGCGCTTCGGCTTAACCGCAATGGCAGTCTTAACACCAACCTCGCCAGCCTTCACCGGATCGAGTATCACTACTCCAGGCACCCTGAAGTTAACCAGATCGTCCACGATCTCATCAACCGGGTCATTTGTCCTGTCCTTGAGACCCAGCATTATCTTATCATTTGTGGCGATCAGCGGTATCTTGCGCTCCTCGCAGTCCTTCAGGGCATCGCACCATACGCACTGCTCGTCAATCATCACAGTGTCCATGATGCCTGCCCTGACCATCTTCCTCCACCAGCCTATGGCTCCAGCGACCTTGGCCTTGGTTCCGACCATGTCAGGAACCTTCTTCTCACCCATGCCCTCGCCGATCCTGGTGAGATCGATGGCCGTGCAGCATACGCCACCTATATCGACTTTGTCCCAAAGGTTGTTCGTCTCAGTGTAGAACATAGCCTCGGCGCCGGCTGCGAGGTTATGACCATATGCGATAAGAACGGCCTTATTCTGGTCCAGCGTACCCATGCCGATCTCGACTAGCGGAGCGTTCGGATCGCCGCGTGGCATGTTGTAGGCCACGATCTGCAGCATATCGCAGATCTCCTTGCCGAGCGAATCTATCATGCCCGTATGAAGGGCCTTGGACTCGAAATCGACATAGCTGCCCTCCTGACCTGTATGCGTTGCCGCCAGAAGCTGCGTGATCTGCTCCTCGCAGTACTCAAGAGCCTTGCCGAAGTCCTTCAGCGATTTCGGCCTTATGCCGATTATGGTCTCAGTCAGAGGTGCTGTCACAAGTATATCTGTGCCCATATCGAACTTCATGTCCCCGAACTTGTCGAGAGTCCAGTGGTACAAGTGACGACCATGCGCGGTGTGAGCACATGTACCCATCAGGCATGCGACCAGAACGATCTTTCCGCATGTTCCAGCCATATCTATGCCGCATGCTCCGCGCTTGTTGCCGGTGAGATCACATGGACCGTATGTACACAGTGTACAGGTATCGTCTGCAGGCGCGTAGAATATTCTGTAACGGTTCAAAATCTTGAAGTCCCAGTCGCGCAGGGTTGCGATCTGCGGCTTCGGGAACGGACCCATCGGCTGGTCCCATTCCTCCTCCTCCTTAACGACAGCCCCTATGTTGATCTGGACATTCTTCATGTCCTCAACTGTAAAGCTGCCCTCGAGCTTTGCCATTGGGTTCTTGGCCTCCTTTCCTGTATATGCAGCTCACCCTTTGCGCGAAGTACATAAAACCCTTTCGGCGGGCTTTTGTTTTATAAAATTGATAACACCGTTTAATATATTTAAAGAAAAATTTGGTTATATAAATAATAATAAAAATGGCATCAAATATGATTTTAATACGCATGTATTGATAACACATCTAAATTTTTTGATTTAGATCAAACTGATGTGATTATCATCGGATTCCCCATGCCCATACTTTCGTCAGAAGATACATACAATGAGATGCTGCATAAAATGCACAACCCCCTCCGGAGATACGGAAGTATTCAGTGCTACATCCTATGATCGCGAGCTGATCGGGCTGCCGGAGAGCTTGATTTGCTGCCTGAGCAACACTGTTGGACCGGTGTGTTTTGTTTGTGTGCGTCTGAATCACAGAAAGATGGAGTGGATGCCCTGGAGGCCTCGTGAACAGATCAGCCCGATCAATGGGCTCCGCCAGATCGTTCTGCAAGCACACGACCCTGTTTCCGGACCGGATGAATCCCGGTTCGCTCTTATCCATCTGATCTCCTGCCCGAAGAAAAGTCATGCTATGCGCTCGTTTCGACTTATCTTCGACGTAGTCGAATGCCTTGGAGAATGAGTGCATTCAGCAACCTACCGCATGACCTCCAAGTTGCTGGATGCATAAGAGCGTCCCGGTTCACACGCTGCAGCACCAGCCACATTCTGATGAGCATTCTGATGAGCTGCCATCCAAGGCCAGACACGCATTTGCTCAATATCGTAAGCTTGCTTGAGTTGCTGATCGAGTGAAGCCGCTATGGCAATAGGCGTTCGTCCAGAAATCTGCCAAGAGGGCAATTTACCTCAACGTATTGAGCATGTTCCCAGACACACACCAATTGCGGTGAGCTTCACTCACACAAGGATGTTTTGACGCAATTAGGCTTACAAAGCAGATGTGGGGGCGGGAGTACCGCCCTCTACACGACACGCACGACGTTGCTGGCACCCATGTGCTTCCTGTAGACGTTGTTCTCAAACAGCCTGAAGTCATAGTTGCCCCCGCCGTATGGAGCCCTGAATGTCAGGGTGCCGCATGACGGCCCGCCTGTCGGCTGCATATTTATCCAGAATTTGTCCGGCCTTGTCACACCATACATCCCTATTACGCTATCAGGCATCGCACCCCAGAAGTGCACGTATATCGCCTGGCCTGGCGAGACGGTCTCGGGCTCCGCGACTATCCTCACCCCTGCATTCGGCTTAACTGTCACCGATTCGCTGACCGCAAGGAGTCTGTAGCCGTCGTCCGCGAACATCCGCACGTTGTAAGTCCCCGGGGTGCTTGGTGTGTACAGCACAAACGAGCCGTTCGTGCTCCCGTCGAGGTATTTTCTGGATAACGGCGAGCGATCCCCTGCCCCTGTGGAGAACATTCCTATCCAGTCGCCCTCGTATCCCGGAGCTCCTGAGTATGTGACATTGATCGGCTCGCATGCCTTGACCTCTGCAGGTGTGATGTGGACCTCAGGCACCTCAACGCTTATGGGGAGACTCACCAGCTCCTCCGTGGAGTACATCCGTATCTCGTAGAACCCCACCATCCTCGGAGCCTCGAGAGCCATCTCCCTCACACTGCTGTTCGCGGTGCTGTACGATACCGCCTTTGTCCTGTCGGGAGCACCATGGGGCTCGCCTGCGGGCAGTATTCCTATCCAGGCGGTGAGATTCTCAGGAACCGACAGCCTCAGATCGATCCTCTCACCGGGCATGAACACCATCCTGTCCAGGCCGAGGTACGCGCCATTCTTCCTGGACATGAATCTGGCCTTCATCGGATCCTTCGGCGAGAGCGGATGCCTGTCTGTTGACATTCCGCCCTCGATCTCACGGGCCGAGTCGCATATGCCATCGCGATTTCTGTCCCTGCACCCCTCCTCAGGCTCATCGAAATCACTGTAGTGGTTCCCGATAGCGCCGTTGTCCCACTGGTTGTTCCCGTCATCGATGGCGTTCTCCTCGTTGTCGATGAGCGTGTTGTTGTAGATCGTGTTGGTCGTGTATAAGCTCAGATCTTTGTCCCGGACGTCGTAGTTCTCGATATCGCTGTTCGGCTTGTACTTTATTGAGACTCCGCCGTACTTGCCCGGATTCTCAATTGGACGGATGGATTCCGTGTCATTGCGATTTGCTATTTTTATCCCGATGCTGTTGTTGCTGGCGAGGTTCCTGGTTATGTTGTTGCCCCTGGAGGTCTCCAGGGAGATGCCTATCTGGCTGAATCTGATGACGTTATCCTCGATGAGATTCCTGTTGCTGGATCTCTCCACAGAGAGGGCCTCGAAGGTGGTGTTGGATATGCTGTTTCCTCTCACCGTGTTTGACTCGGATGATATCAGTCTTATGCCGCGGATGTTGTTCTCCAGCCTGCATCCACTGATTATGCTGTTTGTGGAGTTGTCGAGGAGGATGCCTGCCTCGCTGCTAGCCTCAACCAGTATGTTCTCAAGCGTGCAGCCCTCCGCGAAGAGCAGCGCGACCCCATATCTGTTGCCGGAGACCTGGCAGTCGATAACGCGGTTGTTATCTCCAGTGACGAGTATCCCTGCATCCATTGAGGCCATCCCCGAGCCGGTCGCCCTGATCCCCTCGATCACCACGTCACTTCCAGAGATCGTAACAGCCGTTCCGGATCCGCCTGCATTCACCTCAGGATATCCGGATGTGGTGTTTCCCCTGATGATCAGGCTCTTATCCACCACGATTCTCTCCGAGTAGATGCCACCCTGAATCTCTATCGTATCACCGGATGATGCCGAGTCTACCGCCGCCTGGATGCTGCTCCCGGGCGTCACCACAATGGTTTCTGCGTGTGCCGATGCATTTAGGAGGAGCATCAGAAGACAGAGTGCATATCGCATGTGCATAGGTTACCGGGAGGACTTCCGGGTATAAAGAGTATCGGTGCATCTGCGAGAGTTTCGATAGAGCAAGCGTCACCCGCAAAACTCAGCCCTCTGATCGGCGGAGATCCTGGAATACATGTTCACAGCGTAAAAACCCAATGTCTATGCGGAGGTCGTGTACTCGAATAGCTGAACTGGCATAGCTGAACTGGCCAGGATTCTGTACTGGTATAACGCCACATGAATCTCATAATGTCGCATGCTTCTGGATTCAATGATGCAGCACACAACTTCTGCGGAATGCCACATGCGATCGATCTCGAGCCCAGGACCGAATCACACCTGTTCCCCATCTCCAGGCGCCCACTTCCAGCACTAAAGTTAAGTCAGATGCAAGCACACCGCAGTAAAAGGTCGGGATGAACATGATCCGGGAGATATGCAAAAACGTCTTCTACGTGGGCGCAGTGGACTGGGACAGACGGCTCTTCGATGCGCTCATACCCCTGCCGGAGGGCACCAGCTACAACTCGTATCTCATAAAGGGCAGCGAGAAGACCGTGCTGATAGATGCGGTTGATCCGAGCAAGAAGGATGTGCTGCTCAGGAACCTCGACGAGCTCCGCGTTGATAGTATCGATTATGTGGTGTCACAGCACGCTGAGCAGGACCACTCCGGTGCGATAAAGTTCCTGATCGATCGGTACGGTTCCACAGTTCTCGGATCCCAGAAGTGCGTGGAGCTTCTCGTTGATTTCGGCATCGTCTCAAAGGATAAAGTCCGCGCAGTGAGCGGTGGTGAGATGCTCTCTCTGGGAGATATGACACTTGAGTTCATAAGCGCACCATGGGTCCACTGGCCAGACACCATATTCACGTATCTCCTGGAGAAAAGAGTGCTTTTCACATGCGATTTTCTCGGATCCCATCTTGCGACCAGCGATCTCTTCGGGTGGAACCCCGACAGCGCAAAGAGGTATTACGCTGAGATCATGATGCCGTTCAGGTCGAACGCGAGGAGGCACCTCGAGCGTGTGAGGGCCCTCGGTCCAGAGATCATCGCGCCGAGCCACGGACCGTTGCATAACACGCCTGAGGCGGTGCTGAGCGCCTATGCGGACTGGACATCAGATGATGTAAAAAACGAGGTGGTGGTGCCATTTGTATCGATGCACGGCTCCACCGAGAAGATTGTGAGCCATCTGGTCGATGCGCTGATCGATCGAGGAGTATCAGTGAAGAGGTTCGATCTCACCAAGACCGATATCGGAGCGCTTGCAGCATCGCTTGTGGACGCCGCCACCATGGTCTTCGGGACCCCGGCGTTCATAACAAGGCCGCATCCACTGATCGCATATGCAGCCATCCTCGCGAATGCGCTGCGCCCAAAGGCCAGGTTCGCATCTGTCATCGGCTCGTACGGCTGGGGCGCCAGGATCGTCGAGGAGGTGAAGGCTCTCATGCCGAACCTGAAGATGGAGATCATAGAGCCTGTCATCGTGAAGGGCTACCCAAAGGAAGATGACCTCAGGGCGATCGAGAGGCTTGCAGATGAGATCCTCAGGAGACACAGGGAGCTCGGGCTGCTTTGAGCTCGCTGCTCCATATGATCTGGTATAACCATCACGATGAGATGAATCATGGCAACACATGAGATCGAGCAGCTGAGGGAGCTGCACGGGGAGCTGGAGGATATCATAGAGGCCAGGCTGAGAGAATTCGATCAGATCTGGCTTAATGCTGATGAGGAGCGGCTCTTCGAGGAGCTTGTCTTCTGTCTCCTGACACCACAGTCGAGAGCAAGAGCATGCTGGGCGGCTGTGGAGAAACTGTCATCAAGAGGGGAGCTCCGCTGTCCAGCCCGGGAGAGGGTACATATGGAGCTCAGGGGCGTGCGGTTCAGCCGCAGGAAGGCTGAGTACATATGCATGGCGAGGGAGCTGTTTACAGTGGATGGTAGGCTCTCGGTGAGGGCTCACATCGATCCACAGAATCCATTTCAGACGCGCGAATGGCTCGTCGGAAACGTGAAGGGCATGGGATACAAGGAGGCGAGCCATTTCCTGAGGAACATCGGCCTGGGCAGGGATCTGGCTATACTCGACAGGCACATCCTGAAGAGCCTGGTTCGGTTTGGAGTTATACCGTACATCCCGAAAACGCTGGGCAGAAGCATGTATCTCAAGATAGAGGCTGCGATGTTGGATTTCGCGCGCCACATCAATATACCGATGTCGCACCTCGATATGGTCCTGTGGTACATGGGAGCCGGGGAGGTTTTCAAGTAGAACTCGTCTCAAAATCATTTGCGACAGATGAGGAGACGCGGAGCTTCTTGGTGAAATGCATACTGCTCTTATGTATTCAGCAACTTGAAGGATATGCAGGCCGGTTGCTGAATGCACTCATTCGCTTGACACGAGCGCGTAGCGTGACTGGTACCTCTTCGGGCAAGTTATCAGATGGATAAGAGCGATGCATACCACATGAATCGACTTGCATGTCAGTTTCGATACGACTTCCTGGTCTGCCAGGTTGGGATGTGCACCTGGATCACCGAGATCTGCACTGTGCTCATGCATTTGTGGAATACGGACGGTTGCATTCCTGTCGTCATTCAACCAGTTTTACCCAACGCTCTTATGCAATCAACAACTTGTGGGTCATGCCTGGAGGTTGCTGAACGCAATCATTCCCCGGAAGGAGCGCAGAGCAGGAGCGGTGTCTCTTTAGGCAAGTTATCAGATGGAGAAGAGCGTTACCCAAAATTCGGACCGCTCTGAGACGACCTCAGGCCTGCATGCAAAAATTGGGGATCGGCCCACTGGTGTGGCCAGATCCATTCAGTTGCCGTAAAGCTTCTTTATGCCTGCTATATCCCCGTTGCCAAGCGTCCTCTGCGGGTCGTTGTAGCTGTTCATTATCTGTGAGTAGTCTCCTCTCCTCGGATCCGTGCTTGGCAGCGTGTACAGGTCTCCCAGACCGAGCGTGTGGCCGAGCTCGTGGAGAGCGACCGTCTGGACATCGAAGATGCGACCGTTGTTACTCAAGGCCGTGGGAAGGTCAGTCGTCCAGCTGTACCTCGTGTTGTAGCTCACATCGGATTCGAAGACAGTGTAATATCCGTTCACCTTCGGGTATCCGTATCTTGTTCTGGAGTATGCAAGAGCCGATGGCGCGAGCGATAGGTACTTCCAGGCGTGCACGCTGTATCCATCGTAGGGGTTGTCAGCATTCTTCCTGGAATCGATGATGACTCCGCCGTCGTAGAACAGATCTCTTGAGGTAACATCATCCCAGGTGTTCGCAGCGCTGGTGATCGCAGTTCCCACCAAGTTTGAGTACAGGCCTTCAGATGCGAGGTTTTTATCTGCCCTCAGGTAGAGAACGAGCGGGTTCGCCCTGTTCCACCGCCATCCTGTGGTCGTGTACGAGAGCGGGCTGTTCTGGTAGTACGTCATCGCATTCGTCTTCACATTCCTCTTTTTGGCCGCGTCTCCGCTCACATGTGCCGCGTTCACGCTGAACGTTCCCACACCATCGCCTGCGACCCTGAGCCCCTCAACAGCGATGCCGAAGTCGTTGCTCCCGACGATGCTCATGTCCTGCGAGCTCATCCAGGTGGTCCCATCGACAGATACCTGCCCTGCGACAGATGCGTCTGATGCCCGGAGATCCGCATCCATCCTTCCTTCTCCAATGATGTCTCCAGTCACCACCATCCCGCCATCGCCCGAGGTTGATATCGATCCGACCACCCCGATCTCCCCATCGAGGGACGTGCTCTGGGAGCCCGAAACCGAACCGCCGGATGAGATCGACTGTGTGGTTGAGATGAGGCCGTTCTCCACCTGGGCGATATTGCAGACAGCGTCACTGCCACTGGTGCCCTCAGATACGGCAGCGATGTTCCCGGCACCAGAGACGCTCTGGCTCATGCCCCCTGAGGTGCCGGATGCGCTCAGAGCTGCAGACATGTCGAGAGAGCCGTAAGACTGTGCTGCAGCCTCGATGCCGTACGTGCCGCCTGAAACACTCTTCGAGACGAGATTCAATCCAGTGCCTGAGATGCTGGTCGACTGCGATACGGCGCCGGAACTGAGGGCAGTCGACTCAGCCAGGGCCGCAGAATCATCAAGCTGGTATGCCTCCGAGATGGATACCGAGCCGCTGTAGCCGCTTGAGCCATAGCTCACCGAGATCGCATGTGCCATGGGCAGCAGTGCAGCGAGAAGAAGGCACACCCCCACCCCACTTTTGTTCATGATCATGATATCACCACCCCCTGCCCATCAGTCACCCGGCAGAGGAAAACATCTGGATCTCTGACCCAAACTTCAGTGTCTCATAACACTGTTACGTATTTCAATTACTGATCTTATATAAGCATTCCTCCACAAGACGTGCTGTGCAATCAGAAGCAGGTCTCAGATCCGGACTCGCATCGCTGACCACCATCTGCCGGCGAGGCCCGCTTCAGACATGATCCGGCTGGAGCCAAAAGATATTAACTTCAGTCGATAACCTTGTACCATGGAAAACTCCATCCAGCTCGGCAGGGTCATGGGGATACCGATACGGCTTCATGTGACATTTCTTCTGATCATCCCCTGGGTTGCATATCTCTTCGGAAGCGTCAACGCCACAGTTTTCGGCAAGCTGTACGGCTTTGGTGCGGTCGAGCCCCCGCTCATAAGATGGGCTTATTCACTCCTCTTCGCGGTGCTGCTCTTTGTCTGTGTGGGGCTGCACGAGCTGGGCCATTCATTCGTCGCAAAAAGGTACGGAATAGAGATACGAAGCATCACCCTCTACTTCTTCGGCGGCGTCGCCTCGATGGAGGAGATCCCGAGAAACCCATCGATGGAGCTGAGGATGGCTATAGCCGGACCAGCAGTCAGCGGGGCTCTCGGCGTGATCTCGATACTGCTCTACACTCAGTCGGAATCGATGCTTGGCGAAGGCCATCCGTTCTCCGTACTGCTGTGGACACTGGGCATAATGAATATCATTCTGATGATATTCAATCTCATCCCTGCATTTCCAATGGACGGCGGTCGGGTGCTCAGGGCGTGGTTCTCCACCCGGATGCCGTATGTGGTCGCGACAAAGAACGCAGCCGCCCTCGGAAAGATCTTTGCAGTATTTCTCATATTCCTCGGGCTTTTCACGCTGAACTTCCTCACGCTCATCATAGGCATATTCCTCTACATAGCGGCCTCTGAGGAGGACAGGAGCACCACAATAGCAGACAGCCTGCGGGGCATAAAGGTGAGGCACATAATGTCAAAAGATGTGAGAGTTGTGCCACCTGAGATGACCCTGGCGGAGCTGATGCGATTGATGTTCTATGAGAAGCACAGGGGCTACCCTGTGATGGTGGGTGATGCGATTGTGGGGATAGTCACGATCACGGATCTGCAGCGTGTTCCTGAGCATCTGCGCGAGACAACCCGTGTCGGAGATGTCATGACCAGAAACATATATGTCATAGGACCGGATGATGAGGCGACCGCGGCCATAAAGATCATGGGCGATAAGAAGATAAGAAGGCTCCCCGTCATCGAGGATGGCAGGCTGGTGGGTATAATATCAAGAGAGGATCTTCTCAGAGCCATCGAGCTCTGCTCGGATGTGAGGCTGTAAATGGCAGATATCACGGAAGGCACGGAAGGATCAGTAACTGATGCAAGGAACGAGATAGTGATCATAGGCACCGCACACGTATCAGAGAAGAGCGTCGCCGAGGTGAGAGAGGCCATAGAGCAGACCAGGCCGGATATCGTGGCTGTCGAGCTGTGCCAGAGGCGCTACCTTGCCCTGACAGGCCAGGAGAGGGATGAGGATATAAAAATAAGCGAGCTTCTGAGCGGCGGAAAGATCTATCTGGTTCTGGTCCAGTGGCTGCTCGCATACCTGCAGAGGCAGATAGGCTCTGAGATGGGCGTGAAGCCAGGATCCGAGATGCTCGCAGCCATAGAGGCTGCCAGGGAGGTCAACGCGAGGGTCGCCCTTGTCGACAGGGACATCAGCATAACGATCCAGCGGTTCTGGTCGGCGATGGGCATATGGGAGAAGATGAAGATGCTCTGGAGCCTCGTCGTGGCAGCCCTCGGCTTCGGCAAGGAGGATCTCGATGTTGACAGCGTCACCGATTCAGATGTGGTATCCCAGCTCATGGCGGAGTTCAGGAAGATCGCGCCATCCGCTGCCAGGGCGCTGGTTGACGAGCGGGATGCATACATAGCCAGGAACCTGTACGAGCTGTCCAGATACGGGAGGGTCCTCGCGGTCGTGGGCGCCGGCCATCGCGAGGGCATAATGCGCTACCTCTCAGATCCCTCAAGAATTCCAGACACCCGGATCTTCGACGCGCCTCCTGAGAAGGGGTTCAGCATGGGCAAGGCGTTTGGCATCATCGTCACACTCCTGATCATCGCCACGTTTGTTTACATCCTGATAGCGGGATACTCGAGCGGCGTGGTGCTTCTCGCATTTGGCATATGGTTCCTGGTGACCGGTGGCCTTGCAGCGCTGGGCGTCGTGGCTGCAAGAGGTCATCCGTTGTCGATCCTCACTGCATTCATGATAGCCTGGATGACCACACTGAATCCGCTGGTCGCTGCAGGATGGTTCGCCGGAATGGTCGAAGCCTGGAAGAGGAAGCCGACGATGGGGGATGTGAAACGCCTGGCAAGCGCTGAGAGCATGGGTGAGATGATGGAGAACCGGTTCTTCAGGGTCGTGCTCGTGGCCGCCCTTGCGAACCTCGGCGCAACCCTGGGAACATTTCTCGGAATATACATAATATGGCACCGGATGGGGCTGATCGATCCGCATGCAATTCTGGGTCATATAATATGAGACTGCCTGGATCTCCACGATGCTCTTCGGGATATAGCACCGGCGCACCCCTCGCGCCGCGGTCGATCTCAGTGATGGCGTCAGGATTTTCGCGGAAAAAGTGCCCGGAAGCTCCTGTAATCTCATGTGCCTATCCGGCGATCTCCAGGATCTCGTGGTAATCCATCGCGCTTCTGAGCTCCCTCATGCTCACATGGCAACGCGCTGCCATCGCGTCCATCACTCTGAATCTGCTCATCTCACCATCGTGAGAGGAGAGCTTCAGGTCGTGGTGGGCCCTGAAGAGGGCATGCGGATACCCGGGAGACTCAGAGGATCCGGAGAACGCGGCTGCTTTTGACAAAGCAGAGGCAGCATGCCCCTGCATGTAAGAAGGGATGTCCACCCTGAATGCCCGATCTCCCGTCGGATGGAACAGCACCATGTAGATGCTGCCCTGCCAGCGCTCCTCCTGAGGATCCGGATGGACATTCTTTCCGCTGAGATCGACGTACCACGCCCTTCCGGGCAGCAGGCTCTTCCCGAGCCTTGAGAGATGATACACCAGGGGCATCGAGATCTCTCCCCATGACATGCTGCTGGACTTGCTCACGCCCAGCAGATCCACGCCGCGCTCAGATGCTCTCTTTATGATCTCAGCCACGATCCTCCCGAAGGGGCGATCCTTCCATATCACAAAGCCGCCGTCGTAAAGAAGCAGATCACCCTCCTCAGCTTCGGAAAGCGCTGCATCGAGGGCCACGTACTCCTGCAGCTCTCTGAAGTATGTTGAGAGCCTCTCGAGCTCGCTCCCGCGGAGGCCGCTCAGATCGATATCAATGTTGAGCCTCTCCAGCGGCTCCCTGAACCAATCCACGTAGGCCCGCCTGTCAGCAACGAAGAGATCATCATAGGTCACCACAGTCCTCTCCCGCCTCCTGCCCCTGTAAACCACATACCCTGCACGGATGCGGTTCGCCTTGACCACTGAGAGATCATAGACCTCGATGTTGGAGCCGTCGACTGCGAAGATCCTTCCCTCAAACGGCTGCGGCTCCACTGGCACGAAGTCTTTCTCCCCAATCCCGGTATGGCGCATGAGATCCTCAGGTACCACACTGAGATATCTCATAAGAGATTCCGCCGCCCTCTCAAGATTCGTCCGGGCGCTCATGCTTCATGGCCTCTCTCGCAATCCTTATCGCACAGAGGTCGCTGCACATCGTGCAGGTCTCCACATCGATTCCCCTTCTGTGGCGGATCCTTCTCGCTCTTGTGGGATCTATCGCCTCTCTGAACTGCGCCTCCCAGTCGAGCCTCGCCCTGGCATCTGCCATCCTCCTGTCCCATGCCCTGGCGCGCTCCCTGACGCCGGGCTTTGTGAGATCGGCTGCATGTGCTGCGATCTTCGTCACCACAGTCCCCTCGACAATATCCTCTAAACTGGGGAGATCGAGGTGCTCGCTTGGCGTGGTTGCACAGAGGAAGTCAGCACCTGCCATACCGGCGATCAGCCCGCCCATAGCAGCAGTGATGTGGTCGTATCCGGGAGCCACGTCCGTGACAATGGGACCCAGCAGATAGAGAGGGGCGCCGTCGGTCAGGTGTTTCATCGCGCGCACACTGGTCTCAATCTCATCCGCGGGCACATGGCCCGGCCCCTCCACAATGGTCTGAACGCCCGCCTCTCTTGCCTGTGTGACCATCTCCCCCAGCATTATGAACTCCATGTACTTCGCCCGGTCGCTCGCATCCTCTATGCAACCTGGCCTGAGACCATCGCCCAGGCTCAGGGTCAGGTCGTACTCCTTCGCGATCTCAAGCAGGTAATCGAACTCCTCGTAGTACGGGTTCTCCTCTCCCGTCTCGGTGATGTACTTAATTGTCAGAGAGCCACCACGTGAGACCACGCCCATGAGCCTAGGATCCCTTCTCAGGCGCCTTATAGACTCTTTGTTAACTCCCACATGGACCGTTACAAAATCCACACCATCTCTTGCATGTTGCTCCAGAGCGTCGAACATGCCCTGTGACGTGAGTTTCTCCTCAACAGCCGCCTGGTATATCGGGACGGTTCCAACCGGAACATCCACCTCCCTGAGGATCGCTCTCCGGATCTCATCGAGATCCCCACCAGTTGAGAGATCCATGATCGTATCAGCTCCGGCATTCACAGCAGCCAGCGCCTTCTCAACCTCCTCTCTGAGGTTTGAGAGCGACGGGGATGTGCCGACGTTGACGTTGACCTTTGTGCACAGAAGCTCCCCTATGCCCACTGCCATCTCTCTGGCGCGACGGGCGTTCATGGGAACCACCACCCGCCCTGCTGCCAGGAGCCTCCTGAGCGCCTCAGGATCCACCCCCTCAGTCTCGGCGGCCCTCCTGAGCGCATCGGGTATTTTTCCCTTTTTTGCGTCTTCCATGAGAGTCATGTTACCATTATATATTCAGAGGTTATCTGGCCAGAAGGTGTTTAGATGGTCGAGGTGCATAAGGTTAGCGGTGCGGCCTACGACGGCAATGCTTACCTGGTCATGGCCGAGCGGCCGGTCCTGATCGATGCGGGGATGTTCTCGGAGCCCACAATCAGAAATATCAGAAGGTTCATGGATCCTGAGGAGCTCGAGATGATCATTCTCACACACTGCCATCACGATCACTCTGCTGCGGCGCCTGCAATAAAGGAGAGAACTGGCGCAAAGATACTTCTGTCGAAAGAGGAGATAGGCCTGGTGGGTGATGATCTGGCGACAGTGGCATACCTTTTCGGAGATACCGCGCCGGAGTTTGAGGTGGATATGCCCATGGAAGATGGTATGGTTCTCGATCTCGGAGATATGAGGCTTGAGGTGATACACACGCCGGGACACTCCCCGGGGAGCGTGTGCCTCTATGAGCGGCGTGATGGCATCCTCTTCTCAGGAGATACTGTATTTCCGGACGGAAATATAGGAAGGACGGATCTGTTCGGAGGTTCCACAGAGGATCTCGTGAGATCCATAGAGAGATTGCTGGAGCTGGATGTGACCTGCATGTACCCGGGGCACATGGGGATAACGTGCAATAATGTCAGGGCGCAGATTAGAGAGAGCCTGAGGTTTGCGAGGAGGTTCCTATGAGCATTGATGAGATCATTAAAAGAGAATCGCGGTCGATATTTCAGACATACACAAGACAGCCCGTACTGATAGCTCGCGGCTCTGGCGCGAGGGTGTGGGACCAGGATGGCAGGGAGTACATAGACTTCGTTGCAGGCATAGCTGTTAACAACGTTGGCCACTGCCATCCGAGGGTGGTGGAGGCAATAAAGAGGCAGTGCGAGATCCTCATACACACATCGAATCTGTACTACACAGAGAACCAGGTCAGGCTTGCAGAGGAGCTGAGATCCCTGAGCGGCATGGATAAGGTCTTCTTCTGCAACTCAGGCACAGAGAGCGTGGAGGCTGCACTGAAACTCACGCGCAAAGCCACAGGAAGGCATGAGGTCGTTGCAGCCACAGGCAGCTTCCACGGCAGGACTCTGGGTGCTCTCGGACTGACATACAAGCAGAACTACAGGGAGCCCTTCAGGCCACTCAGCGAGGCCACATTTGTGCCATACAACGACACTGAGGCCCTGAAATCAGCTGTCACAAAAGAGACTGCCGCGGTCATACTCGAGCCGGTCCAGGGCGAGGCTGGGGTCTATCCAGCATCGAATGAGTACCTCCGGGCTGCCAGGGAGATATGCGATGACAGAGGAGCTCTCCTGATCTTCGATGAGGTACAGACCGGATTCGGAAGAACAGGAAGATGGTTTGCGAAGGAGCACAGCGGCGTGATGCCCGATATCATGACCCTGGCGAAGGCGATCGCAGGCGGGCTTCCCATGGGCGCGATGCTCTCCACTGAGAACGTCTCCGGCTGCTTCCAGCGTGGTGATCACGCATCCACCTTCGGTGGCGGGCCCCTGGTATGCGCAGCAGCACTGGCGTCGATATCTGCAATAAGGGATGAGAATCTTGTAAGGAGATCCGAGGAGATGGGCTCTTATCTCAGGAGAGAGCTGAGCAGGCTGCCCGTCAGTGTCCGCGGAGTTGGGCTGATGGTCGGTGTGGACATAGCGAAAGACGCAAGATCTGTTGTGGATGCTGCCCGCGAGAGAGGGGTGCTGCTGAACAGCACAGGCGAGCACACGCTACGTCTGGTGCCACCTCTTGTTGTGACAAAAGATGAGATAGATCGCGTGGTGAATGTCATTGGAGAGACGCTCTAGACTCAGACCTGTGCTCTCCAGCCTCAGGCCGTATGTCGCAGGCAGGGGAATCGAGGAGATCTCCAGGATCTACGGGATACCGCCTGAGAGGATCGTGAAGCTGGGGAGCAACGAGAATCCTTATGGACCGAGCCCTGATGTGAGAAAAGCGATCGCTGAGGCGCCTCTGAATCTGTATCCAGAGGTCGATGGGCTCATAGAATCGATCTCATCGTACACCGGATTTCCAGAAAGCCAGGTGCTTATTGGTTCTGGAATGGATGGGGTGATCGACACCCTCTCCCGCCTCTTCCTGGATCACGGAGTTCGCGCAGTGATCCCCACCCCGACATTCAGCTTCTACGAGATCGTCACGATCCTGTGCGGCGGAGAGCCGGTGTTTGTCAGACGATCCGATCCTTCAGAGCTGATCGAGCATCTGGGAGACGACAGAATCGGGATGGTATTCATATGCTCTCCGAACAATCCAACCGGAGAGGTCATGGACGAGGATGTGCTGCGATCGGTGATCGAGTCAACTGAAGGTGTGGTCTTCCTGGACGAGGCATACGTGGAGTTCGCGGAGAGGAGCATGGTGGATCTGGTGAACGAGTACGAGAACCTCGTTGTCGGCAGGACCATGTCGAAGGCGTTCGGCCTCGCTGGAGTTCGCCTCGGCTATGCGCTTGCTCCCGAATGGATCGCTGAGGCTTACAGAAAAGCTGCTCCGCCGTTCTTTGGAGTCACGACCCCTGCGGTTGCGGCTGGCATTGCAGCGCTGGGCGACCTGGAGCACATGCGCAGATCTGTCGAGCTCATAAAGAGAGAGAGGAAGCTGCTGCTCTCAGAGATCGTGGAGGCGAGCCCTTCGTGGGGGAACTTTCTCTACATAGAGACCTCTGAGAGGTCTGACGTCATCACAGAGAGGATGCTCCGGAAGGGCATAATAGTCAGGGACTGCAGATCGTTCAGGGATGCTGGCGATCACCACATCCGCGTGACCGTTGGAACTCCGGAGCAGAACGCGCGGTTTCTGGAGGCTTACAGGGAGATATGCGGATAGCGCTGACAGGCACCCCCGGGACGGGAAAGACCACGGTCTCGAGGCTCCTACCTTTCAGGGTCGTGGCTCTCAATGATCTGATAAGGGATGGGATGAGCGCAGGCTTCGACCCTGAGAGGGAGTGCCTGGAGGCAGACATGGATGCTCTTGAGGAGAGGATCAGAGAGATCGAGCGGTCGTGTGAGAATGAGATTCTGATAATCGAGGGGCATTTCGCGCATCACTTCGCAGACGAGGCGATAGTTCTCAGGCTTCATCCGAACCTGCTCCGCAGGCGTCTGGAGGCCCGCGGATACAGGGAGAGCAAGATCAGGGAGAACGTCGAGGCAGAGGCGATCGATCTGATACTGGTAGAAGCGCTTGAGCTCTGCTCCAGGGTGCACGAGGTCGACACCACAGGTCTGAGCCCGGAGGAGGTAGCGTCTATCGTAACTGCCATAGTAAAAAGAGAGATCGAGATGCCCCCTGGAGGCATCGACTGGCTGGGGGATCCGGAGATTGACCTTGGATGATCTCAGAGATGCTTCGAGATCGCTCACCGAGCCGGTGGCTGAGATAGTCGAAAGGGCGGGGCTGACCCCGAACATGCTCTCCGCTCTCTCCCTCTGCTTCTCATTTCTCGCATTTCTCTTCTACTGCATCTCAGCCTCTGATCACAGAATGCTCTTTGCAGCTGCGATCATGGTCATGCTCAACGGGACTGCAGATGCTGTGGACGGCGCGCTGGCCCGCAGGATGGGATATGCTGACCGGAGAGGGGATCTTCTAGACCATGTAATTGACAGATACTCAGATGTGCTTCTGCTATCAGGAGTGATCTTCGCCGGATATGTCCGGTGGGAGATAGGCCTTCTCGCGGTCGTAGGTGTTCTCATGACCAGCTACATCGGCACACAGGCGCAGGCCGTGAGCCTCAGGAGATGCTACGGAGGCATGCTTGGCCGGGCAGACAGGCTGGTTTTTATCATCATCGCGACGCTTGCAAACGCCATCTATCCTGAGAGAATAGATGGGCTCCACATCCTCGGCTGGATGGTGCTGATCACCATGGTGCTGAGCCACATCACAGCGATACAGCGGTTCGTACACATCTGGAGGTGCCTGGGGAGATGACCGTCTCTGTTTGTAATGCAGTTTCGAATTGCGGTTTCCAGAAACTGTTCAAAACAGCCAGCGACCTCCCTATGGAGGTTCTGCGACCTGTCTGGGACAGACAGTTATTTCAGGGCAATTGATACGAAATATGACAATGATGATCAAAATAATACATCAATACTAATAATAATAGATCTTTTAACAAACTGATCATTCTTAATGTATTTTCCTGCAAATCACATCACTTATTCAAACATCGGGTGCTTCACACGCCACATTTATATGCCACAATGAAACACGCTATCATGCATCAGAGGGAGGAGATCTCTTTGTTCGGTCTGCCAACTGAGACTCTCATCGCAGTAACAATGGTGCCCGGCATCATAGCTCTGGTTCTTCTGGGCTGGGCTTTGAGGTGGAGCTGATGGACTTCAATATGGCACTCATTCTTGGGCTGTATCTGGTGGGGCTTCTCGCCATAGGAGCATGGGCTTCGAGGAAGATAAGATCCTCTGAGGACTTCATTGTCGCAGGAAGGAACCTGGGCTTCTGGCTGCTCACGCTGATGATAGTGGCGAGCATATGCAGCGGTATGACGATCCTCGGGACAAGCGGCCTGGGGTACATCGGAGGATGGCCGACGATCTGGGAGCAGATCTTCGTGCCGCTGAGCGCTGCCTTCGTCATCCTGGTGTACGGAACGAAGCTCCATGCGATCTCCGAACGGATGGGATACATCACCATACAGGACTACCTTGCGCAGAGGTTCTACAGCCAGCGCGGGCTGCGCGGGCTTTCTGCGGTGGCCGGTATACTTGTATCGCTGATATATCTGGTGGGGCAGTACGTCGCCATAAGCATGGTGCTGAGCTGGATGCTCAAGATCTCATACACAGATGCGCTGCTGATCGGAGCAATAATAGTGATGATATACACGATCATGGGCGGCCTCTACGCAATCGCCTGGGTCTCGCTTGTACAGGGGTTGCTTATAATAATAGGAGTTCTCGCGGTCTCGCCATTCATCATCCAGTCAGCAGGCGGCCTCACACATGTGAACAGCGTCCTTGCAGGAATTGACCCGAACTACGTGAGGATCTGGTACCCGCAGATGCATCCACCATATGCGAAGTACGCCTTCATGACGCCGATGTACCTGGTATCATTCTTCTTCCTGCTCACATTCGGGCTTGCGAGCGCTCCACATGTCATAAACAACGTCCTCTCGGCCAGGAGCCAGAAATTCTTCAAGTGGTCGCCGCTTGCCGCCTTCGTTCTGTACCTGATCGTGATGTACCTCGTCAAGATCTCAGGTTTCGCATCGAGGGCGATGGTGGAGGAGGGGATGATAGCGCTCCCGACAAACGTATCCAACGCGCAGGATTATGCATTTGTTGTCGCAGCGATGCACATCTTCCCCACCATCGCTGGCCCGCTGGTCGCTGTGATCGTGCTCTCCGCAGTGATGTCCACCACCGACAGGCTCATGCTCACAATAGGCAGCTATGTCGGATGGGACATCTATAAGATGTTCTTCAATAAAAAAGCCTCGGATAGAAGCATAACCCTGGTGAGCAGAATAGCTATAGTACTCTCCGTGATACTGACGCTGATCCTGGCCTGGAGGAAGCCGCCGGAGCTTCTGGCCTTCCTGATATGGATGGGTATAGGCATAATGCTCGCCACATTTGTGGTGCCGATACTTGCCGGTCTCTACTGGAGGAGGGCGACGAGGGAGGGCGCGATAGCATCGATGTCTCTTGGTCTCATAGGAGCACTTGTGGCTGGATGGTACCACTGGTTCGTATCACCTCTTCCAGTGCACTTCAGCTTCTATGGATTCATTCTATCGATAGCATCCATGGTGGTTGTGAGCCTTCTGACCAGATCGCCCCCGGTGGATGTGCTGGATACAACGATGACCGGCCTGTACATCCGTCCGAAGAGCAAGCGATAACGTCTAATACCAAAATGTATAAGAGGTGGCGGTAGGGCCCGTGGTCTAGGGGTCATGACATCGCCCTTACACGGCGGGGATCACGCGTTCGAATCGCGTCGGGCCCATCGTCACAATCCCACCAGCCAGATCCTAAAAATATTTCTATACGATCGCATCTCATTTATTATCATGATAGTTGCTGAGTTCAGCGTGGTACCCATGGGCGCGGGCACAAGCGCCGGCAGGTACATCCGTGCGGTGCATGAGATGCTGAAAAGCTCGGGCATAAAATTCGTGCCTGGTGCGATGTCCACAGCAATAGAGGCGGAGTCGATCGAGCAGGTCTGCATGATCGTTGAGAGGGCGAACAAGATACTGACAGACATGGAGGTGCAGAGGGTGATAACCACTGTGACAATAGACTACAGGCTGGACAAGGAGATATCAATAGACACGAAGCTGAAGGCGCTGGAGAGGAGACCGTAAAGAGCGCATCCCTCCTGCGTCAGCTCAGAAATTTTTAAAGACCACTGGTCACGCTTCAGGCAGCCCTGAAGTGGCAGAGGCCTTTCCCCTACGGGATGATATACACATCTCCCCCACACAAGTCAGCGCAGGATCCTGGTCCGTATCAGATCCTTCAGCCTGGCCTCATCGCCTTCAGAGCTGATCTTCGGCTTCATCGCACACCGGCTCGGCATCGGTATCAGACCTGCATCCAGAAGCTCGTAATACGCCTCGTCGATCCCCATGCTTCCCTCAACGTATCTCTGCAGGATTCCACGCATGGCCGCCCTCTTATCAGCGCTCATCTTCTCGAATCCATCAATGGCCTGCTCCATCTGGCTGAGCATGCAGCTCGATGCGCAGTTATCATATATCTGCGTTTCCACAAACAGAGATGGTCGGCGTGCTGAATTTATTCCGGCGATCTGGTTATGACAAGCATCCATTGGCCATCGGTTAAGGATTTTATGTAAATATATTGACCATGGAATTTAACAAATTGTGATCACGCCAGATTGGAGAGTCTGATTCAAATCGACCACCTGTGGACTTGAGTCCTGATAGCAGTACTGATGGGGATAAGACTATTAAGTCCAACGCTCTTATGTGCGTAGCAACTTGAAGAGCATGCAATGTGGTCGCTGAAAGCATTCATTCGTCGAAACGAACGCATAGCATGACCCCTGCTCCCTTTGGGCAAGTCATCAAATGGATAAGAGCGAAGTCCAATTCTACACATGTCGATCTTAACCGATGACGCTTAGACAAGCATCTCGAGCATATCGAAACGCCTTTATGTTTTCATATCAGCCTCCATCTGATGATCATCGATTCTATCACAGTCAGCACCTCGCGCTTCACACGGTACGGCTCTGTATCCAGGCCTGATGATGCTGAGGATGTTTCCGGGAAGAGGATAGTCGAGAGGATAACTGCATCAGGCCATGATTTCAGATACAGGCTGATTCCAGATGGCATCATGCCGGTGCGCCTGGCGCTGCTCGAGAGCATCGAGCGGAACAGCGATGCTGTGATATTCTGCGGGGGAACCGGCCTGGCACCGGGCGACCTCACAATAGAGGCGATAGAGCCGCTTGTTGAGAAGGGCATTCCAGGGTTTGGAGAGATCTTCAGGCTGAAGAGCCTGGAGCAGGTCGGCACACGGGCGATGCTCACAAGGGCATCAGCCGGTCTGATAAGAGGCGTACCTGTATTTGCCATACCGGGATCTCCCGCTGCTGCATCCCTCGGGATCGAGCTCATCCTGCAGGAGCTTGAGCACATACTGCAGCATGCCCGAGGCAGATGATCTCTCCGTAGCAGCTTCAATGCGATCAGTTCCGGGGGTGGCTGGATAAGATGTTATCGACCGTTGCAGTCATGGCTGTGTTCATGAATATCGATCTCATCTCAGTGGCATGAGAAGCAGCGCCGATAACAAAGCAGTCAGAGCCATCGCCCTCCCGATGAGCGAAATCGCTGATGATATATCCTCGCTCTCCGGCTCCCTCCCCTCATCAAGTATCGTGTAGACCCCGGGCTTCTCCATTCTCGTGCCCAGTGCGCCCGCAGCTGCTGCCATAGGCCACCCTGAGTTCGGGCTTGGGGTGACGGAACGGTATCGCATGCATGCCATGAGGATATCCAGGGACCTCCCGGGTGAGGAGATCATGATCAGCGGCAGGCTCATCCTAGCCGGGATCCAGTTCAGGATGTCATCAAGCCTTGCGGGAACATACCCGATCTCGCGGAGCTCCTCAGTCCTGTACCCCAGCATGCTGTCCATCGTGCTTACAGCCTTGAACGCAAGCGCGGCCTCCACCCCGAGGCCGAGATACGAGAAGAGCACGTAGTAGAACAGGGGTGAGACGATCGTATCGACGTAGTTCTCGGAGAGCGACTCTATGACTGCGGACCTGGCCTGCGCGTGTGTGAGATCAAGAGGATTTCTGCTCACCAGAGCCGGAAGGAGGCGCTTTGCTGAATCGAGATCCTCATCGATGAGACCGCCTATCTCTCCGGATGTGGAGATCAGACTCCTGAAGGCGAATGTGGATTTCAAAAGGTAAGCGGAGACGATAAGGGCCAGGATATCTCCCATCGCAGATACGCCCGCAAGAGCTCCGGCGGCATGTGCGAGACGGATAAGAGCAGAGCCAGCGAGCGCGGCTCCTGAGATCACAACCACCGAGATCGCCAGCCCCGAGAGCTTCCTCCGCGGCAACATCTGCCTGAGGCGCTCCACCGCCTTTCCGATCATGACCACAGGATGAAGCGCAGCTGGCGGCTCCCCCAGGATGATATCGATCAGGATCGCCAGTATCAGAACTGAAAGTGGAGACGGCTCGATCATCTGTTTTCACACCTTTGACCTGACCCTCCTCCAGACAGCCTCCAGTTCCTCTCCACGGAGCAGATCCTCAACAACTCCGGCTGCCACATCAGCTCTGTGAAGTATCGTGCAGCCATCACATCTCCATACCCCATCGATCATGCATCCAAGGCTCTCATCGAGGCACGGGTAGAACGGGCAGAAGCAGAATGTGCAGTCCTGCCCCTCGAAGTGGCATGGGTAGCGGTCGCAGCTCTCCCTCATGCACCCTCCAGGACCCTCTTGAGGGCGAGAACCAGCATCTCGTTCTCCTCTCTCCTCCGCACGGCGACCCTCACGTATCCATCAAGGCCGAAAGATCTGCAGTCCCTTATGAGAATGCCCTCATGCAGCATCCTCTCCGCAAGCTCTCCCGAATCCATGCCCGTGCCCCTCACATCGACGAGCACGAAGTTCGTGCTGCTTCTGAGCGGCCTCAACCCGATGCTTGTAAGTGCCCCTGTCAGCCAGTCAAGCTCTTTAACGACAGTCTGCCTGCTCCTCTCAAGAAACTCCACATTCTTCAGCAAATGAACAGCGGCAGCAGATGCTATCGAGCTTATCGACCATGGTATCCGCGCCCTGTTCATTATCCCCGCAAGCTCTCTGTTAGTGACAGCAAACCCCAGACGCAGTCCCGGCACGCCGAACGATTTCGTCAGGGATCTCATGACCACCAGCCCCTCCATATCTGGCGCGAGATCTGCCAGGCTCTGATCTGGATCAGAGAGCTCTATGAAAGCCTCATCAACAAGGAGAAAACCCCCGCAGTCCTCACACCGTTCTGCAAGCCTCCTGACACTCTCCCTGTCTGTGAGAGTCCCTGTGGGGTTGTTCGGGTTGCAGAAGAACGCTGCTTTTGCACCCCTCAAGAGCGGTTCATCGAACACCGACTCGAGATCCCTTGGATTCTCCACGCCAAGATCTGTTTTAATGATCTGTGCGCCTGCAAGCCTAGACTGGGTCTCGTACTCGCCGAAGGTGGGGGAAGGTATGAGCGCGACCTCGCCATCATCTATACAGACCTCTGAGAAAATTCTTATTATCTCTGATGAGCCGTTTCCAGGGACTATATTCTCAGGATCCACCCCGACAAATGATGCTGCAGCCTCCCTGAAATCGCTGTATGTGATGTCCGGATAATGACATATGTTCTTCAGCTCTCGCAGCACGAGGTCCTCCAGGGGAGGGTGGCCGAGGGGGTTGATGCTTGCGCTGAAGTCCAGAATCTCCCTGCCGAGGATTCTGGACATCTCACGAACCCTGCCTCCATGCTGGCACGGCTCGGTCGCCGCAAAGCTTTTGCGAACTCTCATCCACAGCCCGTAAGATCTCAATGATTTTAACCTGGCGGATGCCACCAGGGTTCACAGATCTATTTATCTCTACCACGTACCGCAGCGCCGCTGCGAAGCTCTCCCCTCGCCAGCGATGCGAATATGCCGATGAAGCAGAGCAGGGAGAATATCGTAAAAGCCACCCTGCTGCTCTCTATGAGACTGGAATAAGTCTCAGGGGTTAGCTCGACCCTCCCGATGTAGATCGCGAAGATCACCATCGCCAGGCTCATGCTCAGCATCTGGCCCAGAAGACGCATCGTCCCGAGGGTCGCAGATGCTATCCCGTAGTATTTTCTATCAACAGAGCTCATTATAGCGTTTGTATTTGGTGGCGTGAAGAGAGCAAGACCAAATCCCAGGATGAGGAGGACGGCGCCGATGAACCACACCGGCGTTAGCTCATCAAGAAACACAAATGGCATGACGCCCAGCAGCGTGAATACCATGCCAGCAGAGGCAACAAGCCTCGGCTCAATCCTGTCGGAGAGCCTGCCGGCAAGTGGGGAGAAGATCGTCATCATCAGCGGCTGTGCCAGGAGCACCAGACCCGCACTCCTGGGGTCCAGACCCTTTATGTACTGGAGGTACAGGCTCAGGAGGAATCCTGTCGCGAAGGTAGCGCTGTAGTTTATGAGTGCCGCGAGGTTTGAGAAGGCAAAGACGCGATTGGATATGAAGAGATCGACCTCGAGAACGGGGCTCGCAGCTCTTGTTTCCACGTACAGGAACAGGATCAGGCCGGCCAGGCCCGCGATTGCCACAAAACGGCCGGAGCTGGAGGGGAGCAGCGACATGCCGTAGACGAGGGCCATGATGGAGATGCCGTAGACCAGAGATCCGGTGAGATCGAACCGCTCGCCCCTCGCATCCGCCCACTCCTCCCGCAGCGTCAGCATCAGGAGCGCCAGAGCGAGTGCGCCGAGCGGAACCGTTGCTGTGAACAGGCTTCTCCAGCCGAGGTACTGGGTGAGAATCCCACCAAGAACAGGGCCAAGTGACAAACCCAGGTAAACAGAGGCTGCATTGATCCCGATGACCCTGCCGCGCTTTCTCAGGGGGAAGACTGATGTCAGAATAGCGACCGCAGTGCCGAAGATCATCGCAGCTCCAATTCCCTGCACGAACCTTGCAGCAACGATCATGCTGGCGGATCGTGAAGCCGGCGCGAGTATCGATGCCAGGGTGAAGAGCGCGATCCCGCAGCCGAAAATCCTCCTCCTCCCGTATATATCGGCCAGGCGCCCGAACGGCACCAGGAAGACGGCAGCCGCCAGAAGAAACGCTGTTGAGACCCAGCTGAGCATCACCGCGTCCATGGAGAACTCGCTGCCTATGGCCGGCAGCGCGATGTTCACAGCTGATGACGTGAAGGCCGTGAGGAACGATCCGATCACTGAGACGACAAGAGCGCAGCTCTGTATGCGTTCTGTATCGCTATCTTCCTGGCAGACAATCATGCTGATACCTGCTGAAGCGCCCATTGAATTTGCGAGGATGTATTGCTTTCGGTAATGCGGACACCACTGAATGGGGTCATGCAGCTCCAAACTGATACAAAAATGAGTTTCGGTGTGAACCGGTTGGCATTTATGCTCAACTTATGTCGTGTACTCGTATTATTGAGATCAACAGCATGCGGCACCGCAGGATTTATGATGTATTGTGTCGTTGATCGGCGATTCCTGAGAGACGTTCAGCGAATCGAGCACTCGACCTCAACTTAACCGTCCTCCCGGGGCTGTGTTGAATAATGTTTGAGACGCTCTTATGTGCGTAGCAACTTGCAGAGCATGCAATGTGGTCGATGAAAGCATTCATTCGTCGAAACGAACGCATAGCATGACCCCTGCTCATTCGGGCAAGTTATCAAATGGATAAGAGCGGTTTGAGAATCCGATAGCAGAGACCCAATTCATACAAATTACAATTATAGTAAAAATCGAGAGCAATCGACCTTTTAGCTCTCAATTATTCAACACAGCACTCCCGGGTTAAAACTTTAAACCGCGTTGGCATAGTGGAACACATGAGCGGAGATGACAAGATGTTCGACTCTGGATACATGCTGGATCTCCTCAGAGATCTCATAGCCTTCAGGACAATTGCACCACCCGGGAGCTTCTACCATGAGATAGTGGATTACCTTGTTCCGCTGCTCAATGAGATGGGGTTTGCAACGAAAAAGCTTGTGATGCCTGCAGAGGTCTTCGAGTCCAGGTGCTCCGATCCCCGGCTCTCAGGAGACAGGGTCAATCTGATCGCAGATATGGATCTCGGCAGGCCCGAGTGGCTGGTGATATACACGCACCTCGATGTCGTGCCTCCCGGTGACGGATGGTCCACAGATCCTTTCTCGCTCACAATCATGAACGGCAGAGCATACGGCAGGGGAGTCTCGGACTCAAAGGGGGCTGTAGCAGCGCTTATCGCTGCCCTCAGAGGCATTCTGGTTGACAGGAAGCCGAAGTACAACCTCCGCCTCCTTCTGACGACCGATGAGGAGGTTGGGGGCTACTCAGGGCTGTGTTATCTTGCGGATTCCGGAATGGTCCGGGGAGATAAGATGCTCTGCATGGACGGATTCTCCGATGATGTGGTTATCGGATCGAACGGCATAATCACCTGGGAGGTCACAGTGAAGGGAAGAGCGGTGCACAGCGGATCCAGCTTTCTCGGAGATAACGCGATAGAGAAGTCGCTTCCTGTGATCGATGCGATACTCATGCACAAGCGGGAGGTAGAAAAGAAGAGATCATCGCTTCCCGCAAGCTCCGTGCTGAGGGATAAGAATATAGATCACATGATGCCGATCCTGAACATAAACGTGATACATGGTGGAATAAAGGAGAACATCGTGCCTGACAGATGCGTCTTACGTGGTGACAGGCGGGTGATTCCGGAGGAGAGGATGGAGGATGCCATGAATGAGCTTGAGGGGGTTGTCAAACGCTTCGGCCCGGATGTCAGCTTGAAGATGTGGCCCGGGTACCCCCCCATGAGGATGGATCCGGAGCACCCCTGGGTTCTTGAGGTCAAGGAGGCGGTGAGGAGGGCCACCGGATCCGAGCCACATCTATCTGGAGCACAGGGGAGCCTGGACCAGGCGTATGCGACAGAGGTCACAAAGATCCCTGCAGCAGTCTACGGTGTCGGGAGGCAGCTCGAGAGCAATGCACATGGCATCGATGAGAACGTAAGTGTCGAGGACCTCGTGAGCTACATGCGGTTCATCGGGGAGCTTCTGCTCTAGACTTCGAAGGTGCCTCTCAGATATGAGAGCAAAATGTGCAGATATCAGGTGATGGATTGAAGGTAGTGGCTGTTGTGGGTCATCACAAGTCTGGGAAGACCACACTGATCGAGGCTCTGGTAAAAGCCCTCAAGAGGTACGGCCGCGTGGGGACGGTGAAGCACATGCCAGGGCATCATGTCGACCAGGGCGACACGCACAGGCACCTCATGGCCGGCGCAGATGTCGTCATCGGCATCGGCCTGGGCCAGATCGTGGTGACCCCTGAGGGGAGCCTTGAGTCTGCCCTCGCGGAGATGCAAAACCGGGGTATCGATTTTGTCATACTCGAGGGGTTCAAGAGCAGCCATTACCCGAAGATAGCCATCGGCGGGATAGATGCACCAAACAAGATATGTGACGTCCGTGATGTGAACGATTCCACTGTGGATCATATCGTGAGCATGATCCTCTCTCTCTGATCTGAGCCGCCCCGATATCCCCACCACTTCCTGACAGATGCGTTTTTACACAGTTGTTGATGTGTATGGAGACGCTCCGCCGACCTGCGCGTCATTTTTGTATAAATGTGACAATGTTTTCTCCATTTAAGGAAATCTTTTTCCAATTTATGGAAAACACTTTATAGCGAGCGATCACCTGAGAAACCGGTGAGGATATTGAGGCACATGCTTGTCTTCCTGATCGTCGGACTGGTGGTTGTGGCTTCGCTTGGCTGCATAACAAAAACACCATCCGAGAACATAACACTCAGAATCGGCTACCAGCCGAGCACCCATCAGATAGCTGAGATGGTCGCGATGGAGAAGGGCTGGTGGCTTGAGGATCTCAGGCCTTTTGGAGTGACGGCAGTCGAGGAGTACGAGTTCCCCTCAGGACCGCCGGAGATGCAGGCGATGCTGGCCGGCAGCCTGGATGTCGCCTATGTTGGGACTGCACCGCCGATATCTGCGATCGCGGGAGGTCTTGATGCGAAGATAGTCGCCGGAGTCAACACCAACGGCTCTGCTCTTGTGCTCGCTCCTGATAAGGAATACAAAGGCCCCGAGTCGCTGAGGGGCATGAGCATAGCGACATTCCCGCCAGGCTCGATCCAGGATACTGTTCTCAAAAAGTGGCTGAAGGAGAACGGCGTCGATACATCGGAGGTTAAGATTCTTCCAATGGGCCCGGGTGATGCTGTGACAGCGATGTTTGCCGGCCAGGTCGACGGCTCGCTGCTGCCCGAGCCATCGCCATCGGTGATAGAGATGGCCAACAGGGGACGGGTCGTTGTCTACTCTGGAGAGATGTGGCCGAACCATGCATGCTGCAGCCTGGTCGTCAGCGGCAAGCTCATCAGGGAGCATCCGGAGCTTGTTGATCAGATCGTGAAGACGCACATCAAAGCAACAGAGTATGTGTATGCTCATCCTGATGAGGCAGCGAGGATCTATGCCAACCGTACGAAGCAGGATCTCAGTGTTGTGGAGTATTCGATGAAGAACTGGGATGGGAGATGGATAAGCGATCCTCATCTGCAGATTCCGTCAACCATGGAGTACGCCAGGGTCAACTACGAGCTGAAGTACATAAGCAGAATGCCATCCGAAGAGGAGCTCTTCGATGTGAGCTTCTACGATAAGGTGAGGGGTGAGTGAGATAAGCAGAGAATCCGGTAAACTCAGAAGGGAGTGGGCTCAGCCCCTTCCCCTCATCGGATTGCTGGCTGTATGGCAGATCTCTGCCATGCTCGTGAACGACTCGCTTGTGCTTCCAAGCTTTATCGACGTGGTGAGCGCCTTCGGCTCCAGCTGGGGTGACATATTCTTTCAGGATCTGCCTGTGAGCCTGCTTCACTTTTCCCTGGGGATACTCGCAGGCATGATCATAGCAATGCCTCTTGGCATGGGGATGGGCTGGTCCAGGTCCGTGGACAGGATCGTCGATCCCATAGTGGAGGTGGTCAGGCCGATACCACCCCTGGCCTGGATACCATTCGCCATCGTCTGGTTCGGGCTCACACATGAGTCGGCGGGATTCATAGTATTCGTCGGCGCCGTCTTCCCGATACTGATAAACACATACGTCGGGTTCAGGAACCTGCCCAGGGTTTATGTGGAATCGGCGATGGTCCTGGGAGCGACAAGGGACAGGGATCTGATACGGTATGTGGCGCTTCCATACGCGCTCCCATCCATAGCCGCGGGAATAAGAATCGCGATGGGAATAGCCTGGATGTGTCTCGTTGCGGCAGAGATGTTCGGCGTCAGCACGAGCGGTCTCGGATACAGGATATGGTCTTACTACTATCTGCACAAGATGGACCACGTCCTGCTGTACATGATCGTTCTGGGCATGCTCGGCCTCTTCATCGACAAGGCGTTCAGGGGCATAATCGAGGACAGGCTTCTCAGATGGCGGGTCGGGCTCACGCAGTGAGCACACCCTGGCGATTTTTAAGGTTCGAGGTTGAAGGAGAGATATGGTGAAACCGACTTCGCTCTTGTCCATCTGATAACCTGTCCGCAGAGAGCAGTCATGCCATGCGCTCGTTTCGACTTATCTTCGACTGCGTCGAAGAGTTTCGACGAAGTCTAAACTGTCGAAACCCTTCGATGTAGTCGAAGGCCTTGCGCTGGAATGAGCGCATTCAGCAACCGGCCTCCATGGTCTCCATGTTGCTGAATACATAAGAGCGACCGACTTTTCGCAGACAGCATGATCCTTTTCGACAACCTGGATGTGCCTCCTAAAATTCATCAGTTTCTGAGGGTTATGATCGAGCTTCTGCAGGGCAGAGCTATATTGCAGGCTGCATGATTTTATGTGGGTGATTCTTTGAGGACCAGGGATCTGATAGCCGCAGCGAGAGGCGAGCTTGAGGCGGATCTCCTCCTGGAGGGTGGCGAGCTGGTAAATGTCTTCTCAGGGGAGATATACAGGGCTGACATCTCGATTTACGGCGGACACGTGGCAGGTTTCGACTGCTCGAGCGTCACGAGAGTGATCTCTGTTGAGGATATGCTCATAGCGCCGGGTTTCATAGATGCTCATGTACACCTGGAGAGCTCCATGGTGATGCCATCAGAGTATGCGAGGGCCGTCGTCCCGCGCGGTACGCTCGCGGTGATAGCAGATCCGCATGAGATCGCGAACGTGATGGGCGTGGAGGGGATATCGTATCTGCTCAGAAGCGCAGAGGGCATCCCGATGAGGTTTCTTGTAACAGCGCCATCCTGCGTGCCTGCAACCCCACTGGAGACATCAGGCGCTGCTCTGGGCATGAGCGAGATCGCCAGCCTCCTTGAGGATCCCAGGGTCGTGGGTCTGGGGGAGATGATGAACTATCCAGGAGTTGTACACGGAGATGAGTCGGTGCTCGCAAAGCTGGAGGCCGCTGCCTCGAGGAACAAAACAGTATGTGGCCATGCGCCAGGGCTGAGGGGCAGGGATCTCCAGGCGTATGCTGCCGCGCTCATAGAGAACAATCATGAGTGTACAGGAGCAGAAGAGGCGACTGAACAGCTCCGCTCAGGCATATGCATAATGATCAGGGAGGGCAGCGCTGCGAGGAATCTTGATGATCTTGTGAAGATCATCAGGGATTACAACACTCCAAACATCATGCTCTGCACTGACGATCTTGATCCGAGAGATCTCATGCAGAGGCACATCGATCAGATGATAAGAAGAATCACAGATGCCGGCGTCGATCCGGTCGCAGCGATTCAGATGGCCACGATCAACCCTGCGCGCCACTTCGGGCTTCGCAGGACAGGGGCCGTGGCTCCTGGATACAGGGCTGACATCGTTGTTATGGACCATGATTTTGATGTGAAGCGCGTGATCTTCGAGGGCAGGGAGGTGGCCAGGGACGGAAGGCTCACAGTGATTTCTGAGTCGAAGAGGCTGCCGCTGCAGAGCACCATGAATGTTCGGATGCCCATCACGCGTGAGTCCTTCAGGATCCCTGCTGCTGGCAGAATCGCGAGGGTGATAAGCGTTGTTCCGAACCAGATTCTGACAGAGATGATTGCAGCGCGCCCAGCTGTGAGGAATGGAGAGGTTCTCTCAGATACCAGGAATGACATCCTCAAGATCGCTGTGGTTGAGAGACACAGGGCCACAGGCAATGTTGGACTTGGCCTCGTGAGCGGGTTTGGATTGAAGAAAGGGGCGATCGCGAGCTCAATCTCACACGACTCCCACAACATCACGGCCGTGGGAGTGGACGATGAGAACTTGCTCAGAGCTGTGGAATCCCTGATATCCATGGGTGGTGGATGGGTTGCCGTCGATGGTGGAGTGCTCGCTTCTTTACCTTTACCGATCGCGGGTCTGTTATCTGATCGATGCGTGGAGGATGTGGTCGAGGACGCGGAGAATGTGATATCAGCAGCCCACTCCCTTGGATCTGAGCTTGAGGATCCGTTCATGATACTCTCGTTCCTCGCACTGCCGGTCATACCCGAGCTCAGGATCACAGACAGAGGGCTTGTGGATGTGAGGGAGTTCAGGCACGTTCCTCTGTTCATGGAGTGAGGGGCATGGAGGCGGGAGGGCGTGCCCAGGGCATGAAACAGGGTTCGGGCACGTACCTCTGTTCATGGGGTGACGGGGCCATGTCCGGGTTGGATATATGGTTCAGGTGGAACAGAAAGAACAGGTACACGATAGCAGCTCTGCTTCCGCTCGTGAGCGGTGCCAGGCTTGCACACGCGCCAAAGCCGGGAATAATGCTCTACAGCATTGCGACTCCGCAGGCTGAAGAGGTTTACAGAGAGGTCGATGCAGCACGCAGTTCAGGTATAAAATCCATATTCATCGCAGGCGGGCCTCATCCATCTGCAAGGCCTGAGGAGGTCCTCAGGCACTTTGATTACGTCGTGATCGGGGAGGGAGAGGAGACGCTCCCGGAACTCATCGATGCTATCCGCTCAGGCCGCGATCCGGGGTCTGTGCGGGGGATAGCATACATGAAGGACGGAGAGCTCGTCGTGACAGAGCGCAGGGGTTTCGTGGATCTGGATCGATACCCCTCTTTCTCGCATCCCCTTCTCGCGCCAATAGAGATAACCAGGGGCTGTCCATGGGGATGCGCATACTGCCAGACGCCCAGGCTCTGCGGGAGCATCATGCGCCACCGCTCCATACCATCGATTCTCAGCCATGCGAGGATGCACATGGATCTGAGGTTCACGTCTCCGAATGCGCTCGCCTACGGCTCAGATGGTCTAAGACCGAGACTGGAACGGGTCGAGATGCTTCTCAAAACTCTATCAGAGCTGAAGAGGCCGATATACTTCGGCACGTTCCCGTCAGAGGTGCGGCCTGATTTCGTCTCGGAGAGAGCGCTCGAGATCATAACTACCTACTGCACGAACCGAACGCTCAGCATAGGAGGGCAGTCAGGAAGCGACAGGGTTCTGAGAGCGATCAACAGAGGTCATGGTGTACATGATATCGAGATGGCGTGTGAGCTCTGCATCGATCATGAGATGGTGCCGAATGTCGACCTGATACTCTGCCTTCCCGGGGAGAGCGAGGAGGACCAGATGCTCACGGTCGAACTGGCGGAGAAGATAGTGAGAATGGGGGGCAGGGTCAGAGCCCACAGGTTCATGCCTCTGCCTGGAACACCGCTGGAATCTCAGGAGCCTTCGCCCCTTCTTAGAGAAGCGGAGCTCAGGCTGGGTCGGCTGGCACTTGCCGGAAAACTGAAAGGAAGGCTGCACTAGAGGTAGAACTGCCTGAACGGGAGCATGTAGCTGTCCTGGAGCTCGTATCTGATCAGTATCTCCTTTGGACGCACCTCGATCTCCCTGACGGCCTGCGAGAACATGTACCAGACGTACCCTCTCTGTGGTATCTTGTACTTGTCGGGGAGCGTTGCTGCAAAACCTGACGCGTTCAGAATGTATGTGCGGAGGAGCTCGCTGCCCGACGCGAAAAGGAACGGCAGGCTCAGCTTATCAAGTGCTTCTGCGCTCTTTCCCTCAAGCCTGAGCCGCTCCAGAAGAAAGTCACGGATCTCCTCCTCGTTTATGACAAGCTCTCGCATCTCGCTCATCGTATCACCCTAAGAGAGTGAGATGTGGATTATAAAATTAGCTGCTTCGCAGAACTCAGAATGTCAGAAATCCCTGTTGAGCCAATATGACGTTACGTACTCGAGATTCATTGAGACCAACAAGATATAGATCATGAGGCATCATGTCAGTGGAGGCCGATCCCTCAGGAGACTGTTCGGTGGCTCGAGCTTATGACCAGACGGGGATTTAAAAAACACATTTCTCGGTCTGGAAGAGCATGCTACCTGGTGATGATCTTCCGGTATATCATCGCGTGAATGCTGCTGATGCCGAAGATCTTTGATATCCGCCGGATATCATCTGGAGAGGGGGTTGATGGCCTGGCGGGAGGAACAGGTCTGCACTCCCTCGCAAACACATACCCTCCACGCATCCCTGCACACGCAAAACCGCCTGCGTTCCCCTTCACGAAGATCTCCCCTGATCTCATCTCTGTCGCCGTGAAATCCTCTGTGTCGCCATGCACCACCAGAGTTCCACCACTCAGCAGAACCCCTGTGTTTCTGCCCGAGCTGCCGTGGATCTCGAGAACTCCTGAGCGCATGAGAATTCCGGCGCTCATTCCTGCATTCCCGAAGAGCTCGATCCTCCCGGAAGATTCATTCCTCGCCCCTATCGTCTCTCTGGTTATGCCATCGGATATCCTGAGAACACCGTCAGAGAGCTCATTTGGAGGCAGTGGAGAATATCCCCTTTCCAGAAGCTCTGTTATGGAGACGAACATTCTGTATCCGGAGAGATCGCTCTCCACCTCTATGAGATTGCCAAGCGGCTCCTCGACCCTGCCGCTGACGTAGATCGCGCCTCGGATCATCGAGATGCCCATTCTCGGGCCCACATCCCCGTCCACAATCACATCTCCCACATCCACAGCGGCACCGCTCCCGCCCAGCCTCATCAGATCCACGCCCATGCTGGAGCAGAGCCTGCTCCCTGCATCTCCAATAATCTTCACGCTCTCGCCGCGCCTGAGCGCATCCACCAGAGACCTGTAACTCCACCCATCGATCTCAGCATCCGGATCGAAACGCGAGCCCCTGTGCTGCCAGTAGAAATCGAAGGTGAAATCACAGATGCATTTCTCGCCTGATGTCCTGATGGTGATCATCGAACAGATCTCCTGGGGAGATCGATGAATAATAATACCGATGGTATCCCCACATTTGCATTCCAGGATCCATTCTGCGATATCTCATGCACGCTCAGCATACACCCTCTCGATCTCTCCGCAGATAACATCCCAGTCGTATCGCCTGGCGATCTCTCTGCACCTCGAGCTTGCTGCTTTGGAGAGATCGAGCGCAGCCCGGATCGCATCCGCAAGCGAACCCGGCGAGGGCTCCGCGATCACTCCTGTCTCGGGGGTCAGAAGATCGCATGCAGCGTTCATTCTGTGGCGCACCGTGACAACTGGAACCCCGCATGCCATCGCCTCCAGGGCGGCCATCCCGAACCCCTCTCTGGTTGAGGGAAGGACAAAAGCCCTGGATGACTTGATCAGAGAGATCGTATCCTCATATTTGAGAAAGCCGCTGAACCTCACCCTGTCATTCAAACCAAGCGATCTGGCGAGGGCATGAAGCCGCGGCGCCTCCGGACCCTCCCCAACTATAAGGAGCTTCACATCGGAAAGTAAAGAGATGGCCTCCAGTAACATGTGCAGATTCTTGTGAGATATCAGCCTTCCTGCAAATACAAGATCGTGCTCCGAATCCGCAGGCCTGATCGATTGTATTTGCATGAAATCTATTCCGTTTGGGACCACAGTGCTCCTGACCCCGAAATTCATCAGCTCCCGCCCCGTCATCTCAGAGACCGCTATGTTGCTGCCGGTCAGCATCGCAGCAGCTCTCTCAACGGCCATTCCGAGATAACCCAAACTGCCCAGGTACTCGATCCAGTAATCGCCCCAGATCTCGTGCCACGTTATGAAGAAGGATGCGCCTCCTGAGCGAACTCTCGCTGAGAAGCATGAAAGATACGGAAACTCCTGGCAGTCGATCACATCGTATCCACCTTCAAGGTATCTCAGAAGGCCAAGAGAGAACAGAAGGGCCTGTTTCACCGACCTTTTATTTTTGTTGTACAGAGGATACGGAGGGCAGACTCCATGATGCCACACATCGCCCAGCTTGATCTCCCTCTCGCTCCCCCACCACCTGGCTCCGTAGCAGTGGACCTCATGCCCCCTACGGGCGAGCCTCTGCGAGAGCTCGTAAACCCTCCGCTCGGCGCCTCCCTTGATCCACGGGTAAACTGCGTCATAAACATACGCTATTCTCATCGTGATCTGCCCTCAAATGCACGCTCTAGCACTCCCTGCCATCTGTGAGCAGGAAGAGGCTTATTAGCATGCCCGAGAATATCGTCTGGATCCCGATCATTGAGAGGACCATCGCGATCATCGCGCTCTGAACCTCAGCAAGCGACCCGAAGCCGGCGCTGATCCAGCTCATAAGCACCCTGCCACCAATGGCAATGCCCGCGATTATGAAAGCCATCCCCAGAAGGATCTCCTTCTCCAGGGAATGATAGCTCAGCAGCCTCTCCGCAAGCCAGCTGTTCGTTATTCCATGCGTGGTGCCGAATATGCTGAAGTGGATACCTGCGAGAAACGTCTGGTAGCCGATGAAGAGCATCATGATCCCGAGGATGAGAGAGTGCATCCTGAGCTCAGAGGAGCGGGATACAAGGAGAACCCCGGCGGTGAGCATCATGCCCAGAGCCATGACCAGAGCGCCGGGCGCCATCAGAAACGGGATCGGCTGATAGAGCATCATGAATCTCAGGTGGCGCCAGCCATCGGAGAAGGAGCGGAGCTTCGATCCTCCCCTTCGCCTCGGGTAGTAATCAATCGGCGCCTCGGCGATCCTGAGGCCCCGCCGGGATGCCTCGACCAGCATCTCCGAGGCGAACTCCATGCCCGCGGTTCGCAGCCGCATCTTCTCCAGAGCAGCTTTCCTTATAGCTCTGAGCCCGCAGTGCGCATCCGATACCCTGATCGAGTAGAGGTGGTTGAGGATCCAGGTGAGAACCGGATTCCCAATGTATCTGTGAAGCGCCGGCATCGCCCCTGGATGTATCCTGCCGCGAAGCCTGCTGCCCATCGCCAGGTCCGCGCCTTCGTCGAGCAGCTTCAAGAGCCTGGGGATATCCTCAGGGGCGTATGTCAGATCTCCGTCCATGAGGACTATGTAATCCCCCGATGCCACCTCGAAGCCCCTCAGGTACGCCCTTCCGTATCCGAGCGCCTCGGATCTCACCACAGTGGCGCCATGGCTCTCCGCTATCTTTGGGGTTTCATCGTCTGAGCTGTCTACCACAACTATCTCCCACTCAGAGGCAACGCTCTGAAGAACAGCGCGCGATCTCATTATGCATTCGCCGATCGTGTCCGCCTCGTTCAGGGTGGGTATGATGAGACTGACTGAGCGCACATACGGGCAATGGCATGAGGGAGTTATAAGAGTTTGTGAGTCCCCGGAGCGCGGCCAGGTCACAGCATGCTAATCATCTCCCCAGCATCTGAATCCAACTGCTCGCACTGCCGGCCCCACATGCAGGGCTGGGAAATGACAGAACTCTGAAAATCCAGATCGCCACCATCCATTTCTGGAGGGCGCATAAAAGCGCCTCGCTCCATCTGCAGGTGGCACGAGATAAAAATTAAAATGTTTTTATCTTCTTGATCGTCAGTTGACCCTGATGACCTTGAGCAGGGAGCAGACCGGCACACCTGCGATGCTGTCCACGCCCCTCTTGTCGATCAGAACCGCTATGACATTCGTCCTGGCGCCGTGATCATCCAGGTATGCGACCGCCTCCTCCAGGGTCCTGCCTGACGTTATCACATCATCCACGATGACGCACTCCCTGCCATTGACATCGGCGAAGTTCGTGCTCAGGTTCCCATGGGGTTTGACATCCTGCGATGCCATCTGCTTTGTTGGCATGTAGACCGCGAGCCCCACGCCCATGTGGTTCGCGACCATGCTAGCGAGGGGCACACCGCTCAGCGCCACGCCCACGACCATATCGATGTCAAGCTCCTTCTCGTCAAGGAGATCGAATATCATCTCTGATAGCGCCTGGGCTATGTGGCTCAGCCTGTAGGCGCTCCTTCCTATCATAGACCAGTCCACCGAGATATCCTTCGGCCCGGGGACTGTGGCGCGCTCGGCATGCGTGAGAAGCCAGGTGACGGTCTCCCTGGAGACGTTCAGCTCCTCAGATATCTGACCCTCTGAAAGACCCTCAGACTTGAGCTCTGTGGCTTTCTTTATGAGATCCTCTATACTCTTCATGATCATCCCTTCTTTCTTCTTTTCGGAGGTGTTCCGCATACAGGACAGAGATCTCCCTCAAAAGCTCTGCCGCAGCCAGGGCATCTCTGTGTGCGCTTTATGAATCGCCTTATCCCACGCTGGACGACCGGCTCGACCCTGAGACCCAGATGGACAGCGACGTTCTGGAGAGCATAGTCGTCTGTGGCAAGCGCTGCATCATACTCAATGGCCTTCGCAAGGACCTCCAGATCTGTCTGTGAGAGCCTGCAGAGATCACCCGTTTCCCTTGCTGCATCTGTCGCCCTTTTCAGGGTCTCCTTTGTGGGTGGCTCGATCCTCACATCTGAGATCTGCAGCTTGATCCTCGATCGGATGTCCTTGAGCTCCTGCTCCACCGCAGGAACCGTGATCACCACTCCCTTCAGCGGCTTTCCAAGTATGAACACAGAGGCGTCTGCAACTATATACACACTGATGCCATTGAGCTAATAGTACTTGGACTTTTTCAGTACCGATGCGGAGACGCCGGTGCCCAGATCTGCTGTGAGTTCAAAACAGACAGACATGCGCCGCAGCAGCCATGGCAGAAAACGCTCATGACCCAATGCCACCCCCTGTGGAGGGAAAAAGGTCCGCGCCAAATGCCGCTTCGTAACGATTCAGCACGTCGTCGCGGGAAATGCCTGCGCACGCCTTACGCTGCCAGGGTTGCTATTAAAATGGCCCTTAAACCAGACACCCCCACAAAGTTAATAGGAGCATTCTGCCTATCTTAATCTGTATGTACAGGGACGAGCTTGCGGAGCGTGTTGCGAGGAGGATCAACCCCAGAGAGGGCGCCTGTGGCACCTGCCACGCCATAGCTGAGGAGGTATGCGCCACAGGGGGATCTATCCTCGCATACGAGCGTCCTTCAGGAATACTCGCCAGGATAACAGATGACAGGGGCGAGGTGATCGGGGAGGGTTTCGGCATCGTCTGGTCTCCTGCAGTCCTCGCAGCAGAGCTGGATGCAGGCATAGTCCCATCTGACATTGAGGATCGTCTCAGAAGAGATGGAACCAGCACCCAGGATGTTGTGGAGAAGGTTGCAGCGCTCTTCGGCTATGGCAGGGTCGTGACCCCAGCAGTCCTGGCACTGAACATGGTGAAGGAGAGGGGCGGCAGGACGCTCATCAGGCGCGAGGGGCTGGGCGTCGTCGCAACATTCTTTGACTCAAAGGGAGATGCAATCGCATCATCTCCGCCATCCTACTGCCCGACATGCGCGGTCACAATCGCCGCCGCGATCACTCCGGAGATAGCAGATCCAATTAAAAAAACGCTTGAGGGAAAGCCGAACACTGGCAGGAAGAAGCTCGAGCTCGGTCTCGAGAACAGGTACGAGATAGAGCACGGCCATGTCCGTGTCACCCTGGCCAGGGGAGAGGAGGTTCTGGCAAGCAGAGTTCTCGGGTGCTGCATGGCATACGCCACTGTGAAGGCCGAGATCGTCGCAGGGCTTGTGCCGCAGGCTAGCGCAGAGCAGTTCAAGCTCTACTGCAACCTGTGCCCGTTCAAGCACTGCTGGATGGACAAGTCCATGGGCGCCACGGGAAACATCATCCTGCAGCGACTTACAGAGATCGGCGCGGAGATCGAGGTGTCAGCGGAGGGCTACATAGTCGCCAGGATTGCGGGAGAGGAGATTGAGGGTCGCGGCACACTCTGCTCTCTGAGCGCCCTGACCAACATGCTTCTAAGGGAGGACGCGGAGAGGATCCTGAAGCCGTCAGCGGCCAGGAGATGGTGAGTTGCGACTGAGATCCTGCCTGAAGAGGTACAAGAAGGATACACACCGTGCTCTGCCTCCAGAGGAGACGCTCGAGATCGTGGAGAGGAAGATGCCTGCGGCCGGAATAACAAGGGTTGCAGACATCACCAACCTCGACCGGATAGGCATACCTGTGTTCACCTCGATAAGACCAACAGCAGAGAAGGGCGCGATATCTGTTTACAATGGTAAGGGCGCCACTCCAACCGAGGCGAAGGTCTCCGCCATAATGGAGGGCATCGAGAGGTACTCTGCCGAGGTCCGCAATTCCGATCTCAGAATTGCCAGGTTTTCAGAGCTCAGGGACAACGCGCTGAATCCAGAGGAGCTCATCCTGCCGAGAGATGCTGATCCAGATGCAGAGATCCCCTGGGTGATGGGATACGATCTCATAGGGGACGAGGAGATTCTGGTTCCGGCGAATGCTGTATTCCATCCACTGCCATCAGTCTACACGCGCCTGTTCAGGACAAACACCACAGGCCTCGCATCAGGGAACCAGCTGGAGGAGGCGATCTTCCACGGACTCGCAGAGGTCATCGAGAGGGATGCGTGGTCGATAGCGGAGCACTCCAGGAGCATGGGGCCGCTGCTTCGATACAACGGCGACGGCCTCGCCGGGGAGCTTCTCAATATGTTCCGGCTCGCGGAGGTCCAGGTTTACGTGAGGGACATAACGAGCGACGTAGATGTGGCAACATTCGCCGCGGTCTCAGATGATTTGAAGCTGAAGGATCCGGCGCTTCTGACCGCAGGAATGGGCACACATACCGATCCTGAGGTGGCGCTTCTGAGAGCTCTCACTGAGGTCGCGCAGAGCCGGCTAACGCAGATACATGGCGCCCGGGAGGATACTGTGAGCGCAGACTTCAGGCGCATGATGGGTTATGAGAGGCTGAAGCGCCTGAACAGGCACTGGTTCGAGCACGAGCGCGAGGAGGATTTCAGCTCCATAAAGTCTTATGATACCGATGATTTTCTGGATGACATAAGACTCATGCTCGATCGGCTTCAGGCAGCCGGATTTGACAGGGCGATAGTCGTGGATCTCACAGCTCCTGAGATAATGGTGCCCGTGGTCAGGGTGATAGTGCCCGGGCTGGAGATATCGGCTGTGGATCCGGAAAGGGTTGGCAAGCGGTGCAGGGATGCCAAGAATCGTCGTGTTTCTGGGTCCAAGCATGCCTCATGACGAGGCGCGCTCCATACTCGATGCGGATTACAGGCCGCCGGCCAGGCGTGGCGACGTTCTCGCAGCTGCAAGAGATGGTGCGGAGATAATATGCCTGATAGATGGCGTCTTCTTCCAGGACTCCTCTGTGGCGCACAAGGAGATACTCGAGGCGCTGCAGATGGGCGTGAGGGTGATCGGCGCCTCCAGCATGGGGGCTCTGCGGGCAGCTGAGATGGATGTCTACGGCATGGAGGGCATCGGCGAGATCTACAGGGCATACAGGAGCGGGGAGATAGCCGCTGACGACGAGGTCGCCCTTGTGTTCGATCCGGTGACGCTCGAGCCTCTCTCCGAGCCGCTGGTCAACATACGCCACAACCTGAGGCTGGCTGTGAATGAGGGCTTTATCGATGCGAAGAGCGCAGCAGATCTGCTGGAGATCGCCAGAGCCAGGTACTTTCCGTCCCGGAGCTATGAGAATCTGATGAAGGACGCCACAGGCAGGATTCCGGAGGAGACGCTTCTCCAGTTCAGGAGGTTCCTTGAGAGCAGACGGGCGGATCTCAAGAGGGAGGACGCCATAAGGGCGCTGAGAAGGGCTGCGGAGATGGCCAGGGAGCTGCAGCTCCATTGAATCCAGCACTCAGGTCACTGTAAGCATCGCATGCGCCATTTCCATCCGCACCAATGAACCTGCGTCATGAGCGCTTCCCTGAGATAATGCACCAGCCCGCCCTTCGTTATCGCTGCGTTAGAGCTGCATCATGACCACAGCATCTTGACCACACTCAGAACATCCTGATCCTGCCGGATACGAACTCATCGACGAGCCTGTCAGCTCTTCCCAGCCAGTCATCCAGTATGGACTCTGCCTCGTATCCTGCTCTCTCCGAGCCGGCGATGCTCAAGGCCTTCATGAGCGGCTGATCGAGAGGGGAGCCGATCCTGCTCACCAGCGTGACATAAGCCTCCTGTACCCCGTCAAGCCTCGAGATCTCCTCGGCTGCACGCTGCGCTATCACATTGTATATCTTGCCGACGTGGTTCACAGGGTTCTTGCCAGCGACCGCCTCCATGGTCATGGGTCGCATCGGAGTTATCAGCCCGTTCGCGCGGTTGCCCCTCCCTGTGGCGCCATCATCCCCCATCTCAGCTGACGTTCCTGTCACCGTGAGGAAGATGCCGGAATCGTGATCTGCAGCGTTGACATCGACCTCAGCATCATAAACGCTCTTGATGGTCTCCCTTATGCGGGATTTCATCTCCACGTAATCATCCATTGAGAAGATGTACCTTGAGATGGCGGCTGCGGCCACAACCACCTTCACCCTGTCGTCAAACCTGACTGCCATGATCTTCCTGTCCTCACCGACCCCCTTCATCCCATCGATCATGCGATCGATCTCGAGCACCATCGACTCGAGAGGTCGTAGGGGCGCAAACCCGGATCCGATGGAGGTATCGTTGGCGCCCTTTCCCATCAGGCTTCTCAGCTCCGGAGAGCCCTCCCGCGTCCTGGGCTCCACCACGAACTCATCAAGGTGTCTCACGGCCACTCTCAGATATGATGTCGCCGCATCTCTTATGATCTCACTCATGGATGATCTCACAGACGTGGCCCGGCCGCCGACCACTATGGCAGGCGGCTCAAGTATCCGGCCGCCCCCGAACCGCGGCTCTGACCTCCCTCCTATGATCAACACCTTGTCCACGTTATGATGCATGATCTCGCCGAACTCCTCCATGTAGATCCTGCAGAGCTCCCTAGATATGGACTCTGAGATCCCATCTGCGAGTGTGTCCGGATGCCCAGTGCACTTCCTCTCCACAACCTCAAACCGCGGGAGCTCGAAATTTCGAAACGTGATGAGAGTATCCGACATCCATAGATTGTGCTTCCTGAAGCTCAATATAGTTGCTGGTCGAGCGCACAGGCTGTCGAGATGCTGGCGTGACTTCCTGGGGGTCTCACTGCCTCTCTACAGGAGGTCGCTCTATGAGCATTCAGATCTAGAGGTCCAAGCGTGCGATGTGGCGGTGTGCCCGTCAGACAGCTTCGAAGCAGCTGATCTTCGCTGACATTCCCTCCCCGCAGGTTCGGGGGACGCAGATCACCAAAAGGCCGATATACATCAAACGCGTTAGCGGGCCGTGGAAAAAGGCGATACGATGTTTGTAGGAATAGACGTCGGTGGAACAACAACCAACGCGGCGCTGGTGGACGGCAGCAGAGTCGTGAAGACCGCCATCGGCCCGACTGACCATCAGGAGATCCTCGGCAGCCTGCTCAGAACAATGGACAGGCTCATCGAGGGTGTTGACGTTGAGAGGATCGAGAGGGTGGTGCTCAGCACCACGCTGATCACAAACCTCATAGCAGAGGGAAAGGCGGACAGGGTCGGCCTGGTTCTGATACCCGGGCCTGGAGTCAACCCGAGGGATTACAGGTTCAGGACAGAGCCTGTGATCCTTGATGGCGCGGTGGATTACAGAGGGAGGGAGATCGCGCCGCTCAGGGACGATCAGATAAGAGCGGCTGCGCAGAGCCTTGCCGACCAGGGGTACAGGAAGGTCGCAGTCGTGGGAAAGTTCTGCCAGAGGAACCACGAGCATGAGATGCACGTTAAGGAGGTTTTCTCGAAGGCCGCCCCCGCGATCGAGGTCGAGATGGGGCACAGGGTCTCCGGCCGGCTGAACTTCCCGCGAAGAGCTGCCACCACCATGCTGACCCTCGCGACCCGCGATCACTACAGAAGATTCGCGGAGCAGGCGGAGCGCGCCATGCGCCAGCGTGGAATAAAGGCTCCGATATACATTCTGAAAGCAGATGGCGGAACGCTCCCGCTGGACAAATCACTGGACAGGCCTGTTGAGACGATATTCTCAGGGCCGGCTGCGAGCGTCATGGGGGTAATGGCACTGACCCCTGAGGGGCAGACATCAGTCGTTATAGATATAGGCGGGACAACAACCGATCTTGCGCTGATACTCTCCGGAAAGCCGCTTCTCTCATCGAGGGGTGCGAAGATAGAGGATATGCTGACGCATGTGAGGGCGTTTGCTGTCCGCTCCATAGGTATCGGCGGCGACAGCGTCGTCAGGGTGTCAGACGGTGAGATCACGGTGGGGCCGGACAGGGCAGGGCCTGCATTTGCACTGGGCGGGCCGGAGCCGACACCCACCGATGCCCTCATGGTTCTTGGCCTCACAAACCTTGGGGAAATAACCCTTGCCCGGAAAGGCATTGGCATAATCGCCAGCACCCTTGGATGCAGCACAGAGGACGCAGCCAGAATGATAGTTGATACTGTTGTCGATAGGATAGTTGATACCGTGAACATGATGTTTCTGGAATGGGAGCAGGAGCCCGCGTACAGGATCTGGGAGCTGCTCCAGAGGACAAAGGCCAGACCGCAGAATGTTGTCGGAGTCGGGGGGGCTTCACCTCCGCTGGTGCCGCTGGTTGCAAAGAGACTCAACGCGCTGGCCATCATTCCGGAGCACGCGCCTGTGGCCAACGCGATAGGCGCTGCGGTCGCCAGGCCCACGATGACGCTGAGCCTGAGGATAGATACTGAGAGAGGCATGTACACAGTTGAGGAGGATGGCACGCTGGGCGAGGCGAAGGGCAGAAACCTGAGCCTCGAGGGGGCTCAGGAGATGGCAAGACAGCTTCTTAGAGAGCGGGCAGAGCGCTTGGGAATCCAGGATTACGCTGACGAGGCGGAGGTGGTGGACAGTGAGGTCTTCAATATGGTCCGCGGTTGGTCGACTGTTGGAAAGCTTATCGATGTCAGGATGGAGATCCCGGCAGGAATCATCACATCCTGGAGGGGAGAGCATGGCAGCTGATGTTCACCCGAAACAGAATGCCTCAAAAATCGATGCGCCCACGAGGAGAGTCGAAACCCCTGTGAGGCCTGCCAGGACATCCTCTGTGAGAAAGACCGGCCTGATATTCTTCCCGGCATTCGACTGGGCCATATCTCCCACGCATCCAGAACGGGAGGAGCGGCTTCTCTACACGAGAGACCAGATCTTTGAGGAAGGGCTGATGGACTTCCCGGAGATCGTTGAGTACAGGCCGCGTCTGGCCGAGCTGAAGGATGTCGCCAGGGTCCACTTCTGCGTTCCAGATGTGCAGTCACAGGTGACCGAAGCTCACCTGATAGCAGCAGGCAGCACCCTCGTCCTGGCGGATGCTCTGATGAAGGGAGAGATAAGAAACGGCTTCGCTCTTGTGCGCCCTCCTGGCCACCACTCGATGAGGGTTGTCCATGGGAACCGGGGGTTCTGCAACATCAACAACGAGGCCATAATGGTCGAGTACATACGCAGGAAGTACGGCGTGAGGCGCATCGCCATAGTCGACACCGATGTGCATCACGGAGATGGGACTCAGGATATATTCTGGCATGATCCTGATGTGCTCTTCATAAGCTTCCACCAGGACGGCCGGACGCTCTACCCGGGCTCAGGATTCACCAGTGAGATGGGCGGGCCGCTCGCTTTGGGACGAACGCTGAACGTGCCGCTGCCCCCCGGGACGACGGATGAGGGGATACTGTACGTCCTGGAGAACCTTGTACTTCCAGTCCTGGAGGAGTTCGATCCGCAGCTAGTCTTCAACTCAGCGGGCCAGGACAACCACTACACAGATCCTCTAGCCAACATGAGGTTCACAGCCCAGGGCTACGCCAGGCTGAACGAGATGCTCGCTCCGGATATGGCAGTGCTCGAGGGCGGCTACGCCATAGAGAGCGCGCTGCCCTACGTCAACACAGGAATCATCCAGGCGATGGCCGGGCTCGATTACTCAAATGTGAGAGAGCCGGACTACGTTCCTGGGAGGTTTGTCCTGACATCTGAGATGAGGAGATCGATAGAGGCCACCGTGAACCACCTCCTCACCATCTGGGAGAGCAGGGACGACCTTGTGGCAAAGGCGAGGCAGGAGCACGGCAGGTTTTACTCCAGAAGGAAGAGGATATTCTACGATACAGACATGATAACCGAGGGGCAGGAGGAGACGCTGAGGATGTGCACAGAATGTCCCGGATATCTCACGGTCTCCACACAGGCTGCCAGGGGATACGGCCGGCTGAACACAGCGTTCTGCGTCTCTGTGCCGCTCTTCGCATGCAGAAGCTGCATTGAGGATGCGCGTGAGGAGTACGAGGAGCACAAATCCGAGATGAAGTACGACTATGTTTACCTCCAGGACAGGCCGTCTGACAGGTTCAGAGCGTACTGCACCAGAACCAGAAACGAGATCGTCCTGTGAGATGGCCGCAGCCCGGATATCTGATGAATCTGTGCTCAGGGCGAGGGGCGCGATCAGGGCGAGAGCCCTGGAGTTTCTGAGGGTGCTGAGAGCGGTTGAGCAGAGCCTGTCGAGTTCTGAGGGGACGTGCCGGCTTGCCAGGGCGCTTGCGCTCCTGGAGCTCGCCTACCTCCCCCTCAGGCCGGAGATGTGCCCGTTCTGCATAGAGTACGCGGATGAGAGGTGCTCAGAGTGTGGATACGCAGAGACGCACGGAGGCATATGCAGCAACGATAATTCGAGGTTTGTTCAGCTCACAGATGCCATCATCGATCTGGGGACTGCCATAAAGTTCTCAGATCAGGACGATATGGAAGATGATAACCTTCAGAGCTCGATCAGCTCGGCCCGGAGAACGACAGATGCTCTGCTCTCAGAGCTGGACGGTCTGGATGCATCTGGGCTGATGCGCGCCAAGGCCTGGTACATAAAAGAGATCCTGCGCGCACTCCCTGTGCGGGGATCGCTCGACCCCCTCATAAGGGAGTGCATCAGCAGAGCGGAACTGTACTGGTGAGCTGGGAATTCCAGGGCTTTCTCTCTTTCTCTAATTGTGCATTCGCTCTTATACATCTGATAACTTATCCGCAGAGGCACCGGTCCTGCTATGCGCTCGTTTCGACTTATCTTCGACTGTGTCGAAGAGTTTCGCCGAAGTCGAAACTGTCGAAACCATTCAAAGTATTCGAAGGCCTGGCGAGCGAATGGGTATATTCAGCAACCGTCTTGAAGTCCTTCAAGTTGCTGAATACATAAGAGCTTTTTTTGCCTCAAGGGCCGTGGGTCCGAATATCTGAACAGACTTTCAGAAATCACGTGCACTGGCATGACGCCACATCATCGACCTCTTCAGCACCTCTGCTATGACGATAACTATCGTTGAGACCAGCCAGACCTGCAGCCAGGAGTCCAGAGTCAGCGGCAGCGTCTCGAATGCCCTCTGAAACACCGGAATGTAGATGACCATCACAACTGATGCGAGCGAGGCCACGATCCCGGCGAGCAGCTTTCTGTTCCCCAGGGGGTTCATCTGCAACACAGAATGATGGAATGATCGGCTGCTGTATGCATTGTATATCGCACATACTCCGAGAGATGCGAATGCCACACTTCTCGCGTAGCCGAGACCATCCTCGATGTTGATGAGAAACAGACCCAGTGTCCCGATGAGCATCGCAGCTGACGTGCCGAGGGTGTATCTGAGAACATCCCTCGACAGGATCGGCTCCTTCGGGTTCCTCGGGCGCTCGTTCATCAGCCCAGCCCGCGCAGGCTCCACAGCAAGGCCTATCGCGGGGAAGTCCTCAGCGACGACATTGATCCAGAGTATCTGAAGCGCCAGGAGCGGAGCGGGCAGGCCGACCAGCACCGCTATCAGTATCACAGCCACCTCTGCGAACGTCACCGCCAACATGTATGATGATGCCTTCCTTATGTTCTCGTAGATCCTTCTGCCCTCCTCGACAGCTGCGACTATTGTGGCGAAGTTGTCGTCTGCCAGCACCATGTCCGAGGCCTCCTTGCTAACATCGGTTCCGGCCCGGCCCATCGCGATCCCGATATCCGCAGACCTCAAAGCAGGAGCATCATTCACACCATCCCCGGTCATTGCAACAATATGGCCGTGCTCCTTCAGCGCCTTTATTATCCTCATCTTGTGCTCCGCAGTTGCCCTTGAGAATACGGAGATTCTCTCTATCCGATCGCTGAGCTCCTGATCGCTCATGCTGTCGAGCTCAGAGCCGTCCAGCACCTCCCCGTTGAGCATGCGCAGCTCCCTTGCGATCGCCTCAGCGGTGCGCTTGTGATCCCCTGTGATCATCACCGGTCTTATGCCGGCTCTCTTGCACACATCTATCGCTCCGAAGACCTCCTCACGCGGTGGATCCATCATTCCGAAGAGGCCTGTGAAGATCATATCCCGTTCAAGAGCATCCCTGCCCAGCTCTCCGGATTCGATCTGTTTGAATGCAGCCGCCAGAACCCGCAGAGCTCTGCCCGCCATCTCGTCCGCGGTCTCCAGAATTCTGTTCCTCTCCACCTCTGTCATGGGTCTGAGACCTGTGGGATCCATAATCCATGAGCACCTCTCCACGACAACCTCGACCGCACCCTTCATTGAGACCCGGAGACCGCTGTCGCATTCATGCACTGTGGTCATCCTTCTCGTGTCAGATGCGAATGGGTACTCGGTGACCTCCCTGCAACTCTCGCGTATATCCAGACCTGCCTTCCTGGCGAGCACTATCAGGGCTCCCTCGGTCGGATCGCCGGCGATCCGCCATCCATCCTCGAATACGACCTCTGAGTTGTTGCACAGAGCCCCCATGATTATCGTCTCCTTTAAAGCATCAACAGATCCAGGATCGATCTCAGTGCCATCAATCCTGAACACACCCTCTGGCACATACCCTGAGCCCGTAACCTCGACCCTGCGCCCGCACCAGACCTCTCTCACAGTCATCTCTCCCCTGGTCAGGGTGCCGGTCTTGTCGGTGCATATCACTGTCGTGGACCCGAGGGTTTCAACCGCGGGAAGCCTCCTGACTATCGCATTCCTTCTGGCCATGCTCTGCGTTCCATATGCCAGAGCGAGTGTCACGACGAACGGGAGAGCCTCAGGTATGCCGGCGACCGCAAGAGCTGCGGCAATCAGAAGCGTATCCAGAACTGGATTGCCCCTGTAGACCTGGATCGAGAAGACCACAAGAGCTGCAATGAATACCATAACTGCGAGGCTTTTGGAGAGCTGCTGCAGCCTGATCTTGAGCGGAGGCTCTGCAGGGGTCTCCTGGATCATCCCCGAGATCCTTCCGAGCTCTGTGCTGGAGCCCGTGGACGTCACAACAGCCCTTCCGTTGCCGTAGGTGACCATGGTGCCCATGAACAGCATGCTGCTTCGGTCCGCCAGGGGCGCGTTCTCATCCACAGGATCAGGGCTCTTTCTCACCGGATTGGACTCCCCGGTCAGCGACGACTCCACAAGCTCCAGGGCAGCTGCATCAAGTATCCTCGCATCCGCGGGGACTATATCGCCAGCCTCGATATAAATAACATCCCCGGGCACGATGTTTCTCGCCGGGACCGTGATCAGCCTGCCGCTCCTGAAGACCCTTGCCTCAGGTGCGACCATCTTCCTGAGCGCCTCCATCGCCCTCTCAGCTCTGTACTCCTGTACGAATCCCAGGATGGCTATGAACAGGAGAATTCCGAGAACCACGATCGCATTAGATCTCTCCCCTGAGAGCCAGGATATCGCTGCTGCAGCCAGCAACACCAGGACCATGTAGTTCTCGAACTGTCGCAGCAGGATCCTGACCGGGCCGGGTCCGGAGATTCGAGCGAGATCGTTCGGCCCGAACCTCTCAAGACGGGATGCTGCCTCGCCATCCGGGAGACCCTCGGGTCTGGAGTTCAGCAGCTTAAGAGCATCTTCAGGTGGCAGAGCATGCCAGTTAGCCATAAGACTGCAGTCTGTGGGTCAGTGCTATTAACCTTGTGATTGCAGCAAGGACCTCTGCTCTTCGATCACGCGGTCAGATACAGACCTCCACCAGTGCAGCAAAAGATTAAGGGGGAGAAGGTAAAGAGAAGCATGCATTCTGCGGGGAGTTGTGGAGATGGATCTGAAGGTGCCGCTTGATGTTCCAGGAAACGCGAGGGACGAATACATCAGGAACTACACAGAGATCACAGGAGGCTCCGGAAGGCTGATGCTGTTTGCAGGCGATCAGAAGGTCGAGCATCTGAACGACGATTTCTACGGCCAGGGGATAGCAGAGGATGATGCGGATCCGGAGCATCTCTTCAGGATAGCGAGCCGGGGCAGGATCGGCGTTTTTGCGACGCAGCTCGGCCTGATTGCCAGATACGGCATGGACTATCCGGCCGTTCCTTACCTGGTCAAGCTGAACTCAAAGACGAATCTGATAAAGACATCGCAGGCGGATCCGCTGAGCAGGGCATGGATTGATGTCCCGCAGGTCTTGGAGTTCAAGAGGGAGACTGGGCTCAGGATACTGGGCGTCGGCTACACAGTGTACCCTGGAAGCGAGCATGAGGCGATCATGCTAAGGGAGGCAGCCCAGGTGGTACACGATGCTCACAGACACGGGCTTGTTGTGGTTCTCTGGATGTATCCCAGGGGCAAGGCTGTGAAGGACGAGCACGACCCGCATCTGATCGCTGGAGCGTGCGGGGTTGCGGCCGCTCTGGGGAGCGACTTCGTCAAGGTGAATTATCCCCGGGCGGAGAATCCAGCTCTGGCATTCAGGGAGGCTGTGCTGGCGGCCGGCAGAACAAAGGTGGTATGCGCCGGCGGATCGAGCGAAGATCCTGAGGCGTTCCTCCGGAGACTCCACGAGCAGATCCACATCTCAGGCGCATCCGGAAACGCCACCGGCAGGAACATACACCAGAAGAGGCTCGAGGATGCGATCAGGATGTGCAACGCGATATACGCCATAACTGTGGAGAACAGATCCCTGGAGGAGGCGCTGCGCATGCTGCGGTGAACCTGGAACCGCCGCATCCAGGGGATTCCAGCCTGTTTGATGCAGTCGAGAATTCCTAAAACCCCACTTTTTGATATAAAATATCATCTATAAAATTACTTGGCCACATGGACAGATCGTAGAGAAAGAGGTTAACAGGAACGCTCTTATCCCAAAAGAGACACCGCTCCTGCTCTGCCCTCCTTCCGGGGAATGATTGCGTTCAGCAACCTCCAGGCATGACCCACAAGTTGTTGAACGCATAAGAGCGAACAGGAATACTCGGTAATATCCGGCGGTCGCTTCACTGTTTGATGCCAAGATGCCGGCTGGATAGATGCACCTGGCAGGCGGAGATCTTTTCGCATGGTTTCAGACCTGTGTACCTGCCGAAGATCTCGTTGCAGTCGTATGGCAGCCCGTGGCGAAGATCGTTTCACATGATATTAGACTTTGCACAGCCACTGGGAGATACACCGGCATTTCAGGCCGCAGAGGAGCCGACTAAAAGCGTACCGCATCTCAGAATCGGCATCTCCTCCAGGCATCATGAAAGGGATAGCTGAAGCATCTCTATGAGGATGACGATAAAATTTAAATCAAGTAATGATGATATTTCATGTGAAGGGGGTATAAAGACGAGATTTCTCATTCTCATGGCTGTGCTCATGGCGATCGGCTCAGCTGCTGCAGACCCGAGCTACGGCTCCAAGGTCCTGCCATACGATGCTGATGAGTCGAGAGCACTCAGCGCGTTCTCATCCGCGCCTGTGTTCGCTTACTCGGATGCAAACATGCGTGGGGTCTTCGATATATCGGATCCTGTTTATATCGATGTGGATCCCTCAGATGATGTGGTCAACGAGAACGATGTGAGGCTGACGCCCTTTGGACAATATCCTGCAGGAAGCCAGGTCAGACTAGGTGATCAGGATTACGGATACAAGCTCACACCATTCGGCATCGGTGGCATGACCGGCGCGCAGCTTGTCTACTTCGATGTTGATGGCGACGGAGCATACAGCATCGTGGACCCTGTTTACCTTGACGTCGGTCCAGAGTACGGCAGGATCGACGCAGGTGATGTGCGCATAACAGGTTACATGACGCTCCAGGCGGGAACCAGGGTCAGAGATTCGGATCCTGACAACGACAAGCCCGCACCTGTCCTGCCCGGGCTGCTGTGCTTCATGAACCTGAACGGGAACATAAACAGCGGTGGATGGGCGATCTACGATCAGGGAGACCGCATATACGTCGATACACAGCATCCATTCTATACAGTGACCGTGAACGACATAAGGCTCTTCATGTGAGCCGCATCTCACCCGACACTGGCCAGGGCGCGGGGGACGGCATGACCGGCATGCAGATGTGCTTATCACACAAGCCGGCCCGCGATCCTAGCCCTGCGATGGCAATTAATATTAGCAGATAGACCTGTTATCCATGCTCAGATGCCACTGGTATCATGCAGCCCTTCTGTTCGTACTCATTTTTTTCTGCACAGGCGAGGGGCTGGCTCAGAACGCAACCACAGATCAGCCTGCCCTCGAGGGTATATGGAGAGTATCGCTCGGCCAGAACGCCGTGACAATGGTCCTCCATCAGTTCGAGGGCCAGCTCTTCGGATCTGCCAGCTCCTCTGAGGAGTCATGGAACGGCGCTGTTATGGGATCGATGAACAACAGCACTCTGGAGCTGACGATCACGTTCTTGAGAGGTGGCGGTATCGCTGAAATAAGGCTGATCGGGAGCTGCTCGGACGAGGAGATGCGCGGAACGTTCTACAGATCCGACAGCATCGGAAACGCTGAGAGCGGAGATTTCGAGGCGATCCTGATAAATCCGGATACCTCTGGATACACGCCTGTCATGGAGGCGCAGTCAGAGGCTGGTGCATCACAGCCTGCATCCGCAATCGCATCTGACAACACATCAGACACAGCCTCCTCTGAGGCGCAGACCACGGGCGCCCAGAGCAGGTACACAGATGTGCACTCCCTGGCGCATCTCGTGCCTCCTGCAGCGGGTGTGATTCCGCCGGGCATCAACATGGGCGGAGCCGGCGGCATGGGGATGATGGGATAGATGCCTCCTCATATCAGAATTTACGATGTAACACAGAATATCAGCAGCATGCTGCCCGTATATCCAGGAGATCCGGGGTTCTCCAGAGAGGTGTTGAAAAGCCTGGAATGGGGTGACCCCTACACGCTCTCCGCGCTCCATCTCAGCGCCCACGCAGGCACGCACATCGACGCACCCTCACATTTCATCAGAGGCGGCAGATCCGTTCATGAGATTCCCATCGAGAGGTTGATCATGATGGTGGATCTCATCGACTCTGGGACTGTTGTCTCTCCTGAGAACCTATCGGGTCTGAACCCCCTCGCAGAGGGCGTCATCTTCAGAACAGGATCTCTCACTGGATACCTATCAGAGGGCGCCGCCAGAGCATGTGTGGACCGCAGATTAAAGCTGATCGGAACAGATGCTCTCTCAGTGGACAGCTCAGAGGAGGATGCCGTGCACAGGCTTCTGCTATCAAATGACATGCTGATCCTGGAGGGGCTGTATCTGGAAGGCGTCCCAGCCGGCGTGCACACGCTTCTCTGCATGCCGCTGAAGATCGAGGGCGCCGAGGCATCTCCGGTCAGAGCCATCCTGGCTCCGGCTGAGTGGCATCAGTGGATCCTCTGAGATCTCCGTCTCCAGGTCGAATTCATGAGGGAATGGTATGGATGCTGATAAACCAGCAGTATATGTATTTGATGATAAAGGTCGTCTCAGATACCTGAGCAGGACCGCTGAAATGCTGTCAGGGAGGATCTCGAGATGCAGATCCATCTATGAGCTCCTCGGGGTATCATGCGGCGACTGCCTGGCCTCCGCAGTTGCATCTGATGCTACCTCGAGGATCAGGGCGCGGATAGGCAGCTACAGTTCTGAGATGCCCCTCTCTGTTATTCCCCTCAGGGATCCCGACGGCTCCAGCGGGCTGATGATCATCTCCGACCTCTCAGGTTCTTTTGAGGAGAGAAGGGAGGAGCGGTGGTACAGGGCCGCGCTCGAAAGATCCAGAGAGGCTGTCTTTTTTGTGGAGGCTGCAAGCAGAAGGATCCTCGATGCAAACGCAGCCTTCCAGGAGCTGCTGGGGTACCCTCCGGAGGAGATCCAGTCCCTCACACTCTATGACATAATGGAGCAGGACAGGGAGGAGATCGATGAGATAATCAGGCAGGCTATGAGACAGGAGACCGAGAGCGTCCAGGTGTACAGATCCATCGACGGCTCGAGCATCGAGATGGTGGGGAGGTTCAGCCCGATCGAGGGCGATGGAACGCTGTGCGTCTTCCTATCCCCCTCTGAGAAAGAGGATTACATCCAGAAGAGAGATGTGCTCCTCGCCGGCGTCGCGATGGCTGCAAACCAGCTCCTGACAGTGGATGGATTTGAGAGGAGTTTGATGAACGCGCTCGAGTTCCTCGGATCCGCAGCTGATGTCGATCGTGTTTACATCTATCAGAACAGCGAGTCCGGGGATGAGGCTGTGCTCAGGTTCAGGTGGGAGAGGGGCAGCGTTCCCGCGAGCCTGGATGAGATGATTCGCTATGATGTGATCCCGCGCTGGCGCGAGCGTTTCCTGAACGACAGGCCTGTCCATGGAATAGTGGACGAGATGCCTCCGCAGGAGAGGGATATGCTGAAATGCCGCGGCGCGCGGTCAGTTCTGATATTCCCGATAACAATAGCGGACAGACTCTGGGGGTTCATCGGGTTCGAAGACTGCGAGCGCGAGCGATCCTGGAGCTGGAACGAGATATCCATACTCATGCTTGGGGTGGCCAGCATAGGCGGGGCGATAGCAAGAAGCGCTGCTGAGGAGAACCTACGCAGGAGCGAGGAGAGGTACAGGGAGCTCGTCGAGAACGCGAACAGCATAATCCTGAGGATGGACAAAAGAGGGAATGTGAGGTTCATCAACGAGTTCGCCCAGCGGTTCTTCGGCTACTCGGAGAGCGAGATCCTGGGGAAGTGCGTAATGGGCACACTCGTCCCTGAGATCGAGTCGACAGGAAGGGATCTCAGAGGAATGATCGCAGAGATACTCAAAGCGCCTGAGGACTACAGGACGAATGTGAATGAGAACATGAAAAAGAGCGGAGAGCGCGTCTGGATCGCATGGACGAACAAGCCAATCGTCTCTGAGAGCGGGGAGACGGAGATCCTGTGTGTTGGGAATGATATAACAGAGATCAGACGCGCGAAGGAGCGTCTCGAATCGATGAATCAGAGGCTTCTCGAGATAATAGAGTTTCTTCCGGATGCGACTCTTGTCATAGATGCGGATGGCAGGGTGGTGGCCTGGAACAGGGCCATGGAGGAGATGACAGGGATATCGAAGAGCGAGATCCTCGGGAAGGGGGATTTTGCCTATGCCCTGCCGTTCCACGGATGCAGGAGGCCGATGCTCATAGATCTCGTCATGAGATATGATGAGCATATCGCATCCCTTTATGAGAATCTTGAACAGAAGGGAGACACGCTCTACGCCCACGTCCACGTGCCATCGCTTTACAACGGACGCGGTGCATATCTCTGGGTCAAGGCCTCTCCGCTCAGGGACAGAGATGGGAGGATCGTGGGCGCGATCGAGTCGATGAGGGATATCACCGAGAGCAGGCTTGCTGAGATGGAACTGCTCAGGAGAGACAATCTTCTTGCCGGATCTGCTCTTGCGATAAGCAGTCTTTTCTCTGGAGAGGATTACGAGTCATCGATCAATGAGGCGATGCAGATTCTGGGGCTGATCTCACAGGTGGACCGCGTCTACGTCTTCGAGAACCAGGTGGGGGATGAGCCACAGCTCTGCCTGAGGTTCGAGTGGTGCAGGGATGGAATCAGGAGCTGGATAGACGATCCGATCTTCAGGGGTCTATCGTACAGCAGGTTCTTCCCGGGATGGTACGAGGTCCTGAGCTCTGGCAGGGTCATAAAGGGCATTGTGCGCGATCTTCCATCTCCGGTGAGAGAGATCCTGGAGCCGTATGGCGTTCTATCCATACTCATCGTCCCGATCACAGTCGGTGGGAGGTTCTGGGGCATCGTCGGATTCGACGATACAACCTGCGAAAGAGTGTGGACCGATGCCGAAGTCTCGATCCTGGTCGCCTCTGCCAGCACCATAGGAGAGGCGGTGGCGAAAAATGATGCCATAGAGCGGATGCGGCTTCTCGAGTCAGCGGTGGTCAACAGCAACGACGCGATCGTCATAGCCGCACCCGATCCATCTGATGGGATGCCCAAGATCGTTTACGTGAACGATGCGTTCACCAGGATGACGGGATACGGGAGAGAGGAGGTGCTCGGAAGGTACCCGGATTTTCTTGAGGGGCCGGAGACCGACAGATCGAGGACTCTGGAGATCCTTGAGGCGGTCAGGAAGGGAATGCCTGCGAACCAGGAGATCGTCAACTACAGGAAGGACGGCTCAAAGTTCTGGGTCGAGCTGAACATCTTCCCTGTGAGGGATCACAGGGGCGAGATCACCCACTGGGTATCGATACAGAGGGATGCAACCGAGAGGAGGCTCGCCGAGGAGCGTCTCAGGTGGAGTGAGCTTCTGATGAGATCCATGACCGAGAGCATACCCTTCGGATTCTATGTGCTCGACAGAGAGACGGGCAGGAGTATTTACCTCAACCACAGGTTCTGCGAGCTTCTGGGTGTTGAGGATCTCGAGGATGATCTCAGATCCGGAAGGATTGATGGCAACGATCTCTTCTCGCGGATAGGCTCGATGCATTCGGATGCAGGAGAAGCGCTCAGAGGGATCTACGGCCGCAGCGACGAGGCCGGGATCGAGATCAGAACAGATGATAGGGTGATAAAGGTTTTCGCGACGGATATCATCGACAGATCCGGGAGGTACTTCGGGAGGCTGGGCATCTTCGAGGACGTGACCCAAGACATAAAAGCGGCTGAGGACCTCAGAAAAGCGAAGGAGGCTGCTGAGGAGGCTGCGAGATCGAAGGCGGAGTTCCTTGCGAACATGAGCCATGAGATCAGGACCCCCCTGAACGCGATAATAGGCATGTCAGGGCTGCTCCTGAGGACAAGCGTCACCCCGGAGCAGAGGTCGTACGTCAGCGCAATACAGAGCAGCGGAAGTGCGCTTCTGGAGATGCTCGCTGACATACTGGATCTCTCGAAGATCGAGGATGGAAAGCTCGAGCTTGATTCGAGCCCGTTCAGCATCATGGAGTGCGTCGAGACCTGCATGGATATCCTCGCTGTAAAAGCGGGCGAGAAGCAGATCGAGCTGATCTATCTCATAGACGAGGATGTGCCGGAGCTGGTTATAGGAGATGTCACAAGGCTCAGACAGGTGCTGGTCAACCTTCTGGAGAACGCGATCAAGTTCACCGATAAGGGCGAGGTCTTCCTCAGGGTGAGCTGCCTGCATATGGATGAGGGCCTGTCAGAACTGCACTTCTCAGTCAGGGATACCGGCATAGGGATTCCTGCGGAGAGGATGAGCAGGCTCTTCCAGACATTCAGCCAGGTCGATTCCTCGATCACAAGGAGGTACGGCGGAACTGGTCTGGGTCTTGCAATCAGCAAACATCTCGTTGAGATGATGGGGGGCAGGATCTGGGCTGAGAGCTCCCCTGGAGCTGGCTCAACATTCCACTTCACGATAAAAGCAAGGGTCTCAGAGCAACCACAGGAAAGGAGCGATATGCTGAAGGGAAGGCGCGCCCTGCTGATCTACAGAAACGATACCGCCAGAAGTGTGCTAAAAACGCTGCTCTGCTCTTACAGGATCGATGTCGTGGATGCGCCCTTCCTGGATGACTCTCTTCTCAGGGAGAACTTCGATTTTGTGATCGCAGAATCTGCTGACGGCAGCGATATCATGAGAATAAAATCTGCCATGCCGGGCTCACGGGTTCTCGCGATCACGGATCTGCTGAAGCCAAGCGTCTCGCCCGATACGCCGGCGATCCCGAAGCCTGTGAAGCACTCGCAGATGATCTCAGCGATGATCGCAGTCACGGGGGCAGAGGAGGCCGACGCACCTCATGAGGTCGAGGAGCGCGACCTGAGGATCCTTGTCGCCGAGGACAATCCGGTGAACCTGAAGGTGGTGCTCATGATGCTCTCGCATCTCGGCTACAGGGCGGATACAGCGCGTAACGGGCTTGAGGTTCTAAGCGCCCTCGAGCATCGCGATTACGATCTCGTGCTCATGGACGTGCAGATGCCTGAGATGGACGGCCTGGAGGCGGCCCGGAGAATACGGGAGTTGAAGGGATATGAAGGACCACGTATCGTGGCGATAACAGCCTATGCGCTGGAGGGAGATCGTGAGAGGTGCATCGCAGCGGGAATGGACGATTACATAAGCAAGCCTGTGACAATGGAGAAGCTGAAGGCAGCGATCGAGAATGTGAAGGGTGTTCTGGATCGCTCGACGCTGTCCAGGCTCAGGGAGCTCCAGGAGGCGGGCGAGCCGGATGTGGTTGCGGAGCTGGGAGCGATATTCCTGAGCAACGCCCCATCAAGGATAGCATCGATGCATGAGGCCCTTGAAAAAAATGATCCGCATGCGCTACACAGGGCAGCCCACAGCATGAAGTCGGCAAGCGCGAGCATAGGGGCGCTGCGCCTGTCCAGGATATGCGCGGAGATCGAGGCGCTCGGGCGAGAGGCGAAGCTTGATGAGGTGGGGGAAAGGCTGAGGGCTCTGGATGAGGAGTTCGAGAGGGTCAGGAGAGAGCTGGAGAGGATTGCAGGGTGAGACATCCTGCCAGCGCCCGTGCCATCAGCTTCGGAGAAGCATGCGCGTGTCACGCAATGTCCAGATTGGGTTCCAGAAACTCCTGCAGCCAGCGGTCTTTACGCCTCCCGGGAGGGAATCGGATTCAGCCGCAAAGGTCAGGATTTCTGGCTCGTGGCTGAGAAGATCCAGCGCAGCGAGTGTTCCCCGCAACTGCACACAGCGCTGCCAATGGATGAGCGAAGTGACAAATACAACCATCTCGAGAGGTCTGCTGGATGACTAAGTACCTGATCATTCTGGGCACAACATCCCACTCAGGAAAGAGCATACTGGTAACCGCCATGTGCAGGATGCTCAAAAACCGCGGTCTTCGCGTCGCCCCGTTCAAGTCCCAGAACATGAGCCTGAACTCGTGGGTGACATCCTCAGGCGGAGAGATGGGGATAGCCCAGGCTGTGCAGGCATGGGCAGCCGGCCTGGAGCCGTCCGTGCTCATGAACCCCATACTGCTCAAGCCAAAGGGTGACCGGACATCTCAGGTCATAATAATGGGAAGGCCGGTGGCAGACAAGTCGGCTGCTGATTACTACAAGGATATAGACAGCCTGAAGGAGATCGTCGATTCCGCGATCGAGGAGCTGAGCAGGGATTACGATTACATCATCGTTGAGGGGGCGGGAGGGGCGGCTGAGATAAACCTCTTCGACAGGGATATCGCGAACATATACGTCGCATCCAGGCTCAGAGCCCCCGTAATACTTGTGGGGGACATCGAGAGGGGCGGGGTCTTCGCGAGCCTTTACGGGACTGTGAAGCTCCTGCCGCCCGAGATCAGAGATCTGGTTAAGGGGCTGGTCATAAACAAGTTCCGCGGGGATCCCGCAATACTTCAGCCGGGTATAAAAATGCTGGAGGAGATGACAGGGATCCCTGTGCTCGGGATCCTTCCGTACCTGGATCTGGAGATCCCCTCCGAGGATTCGGTATCGCTCTCTGACAAGAGAATCTCACAGAAAGAGGATTTGCCGGAGATAGCGATCATAAGGCTCCCCAGGATATCGAACTTCACAGACTTCGAGCCGCTGGAGCGATACGCCAGGGTCAGGTACGTCGATCTGAGGGATGATCTCGGAAATCCGGATGCAGTGATAATACCGGGCACAAAGAACACCGTATCAGATCTTGCTGAGATGAGGAGGTACGGGATGGATCGCAGGATTCTTGCCCTGAGGAACGTTCCGATTATCGGCATCTGCGGAGGGTATCAGATTCTGGGGAAGGAGATAATCGACTGCGGGATAGAGGATATCTGCGGATCCGTCCAGGGGCTGGGGCTCATCGATGCCGTGACCCGCTTCGATGCATACGAGAAGAGAACCGTTCAGGTCACAAAGGAGGTCACAGGAGACGGCCCGATACTGGGGAGGATAAAAGGGGAGCATGTAAAGGGATACGAGATACACATGGGTATCACGGACTCGAGGGAGGTTAGCGCGTTCGGAGATGATGGCTCTGTCACAAAGGATGGATTGGTGATGGGCACATACCTCCACGGCCTATTCGAGAACGAGAACTTCAGAAACGCATTTCTCGATTACCTCTACGAGCGGAGGGGGCTCAGGCGCCAGGAGGTCTCACGCAGCGACGGCTTTGACGCCCTGGCGAAGGCTGTGGAGAGGCATCTTGATGTGAAGAGTATACTGAGCATGCTTGAGCTGGATGTGTCAACAGATAATGAGAGCAAGCCTGCAGACGGAAATGCAGCACAGATGCATTAAAGCCGGTGAGACATGTTCAGAAAACTGTCCTCTGTCGGTTACGCCCTTGAAAGGCTCCTGGATCTCTGCTCTCCTGTAGATGAGATTGAGAAAATCCCGATCGAGGAGACATGCGGAAGGGTTCTCGCATCCGATGTTCTGTCGCCGGAGAATCTGCCGTCGTTCAACAGGGCCGCCATGGATGGATATGCTGTAAGATCAGAGCAGACACGCGGGGCATCTCAGAGTTCGCCCGTTCAGATCACAGAGCACGTGAGGGTGAGGACCGGCGCCGCTCTCCCAGATGGGTTCGATGCGGTTGTGATGCTTGAGGATTCGTTCTTGCGCGGCCGCGTCCTTGAGGTCACAGCCGAGCTCACCCCTTACAGAAACGTCTCCAGGGTCGGTGAGGATGTAAGAGCCGGGGATGTGGTTCTCGGCCGGGAGCACAGGCTCAGGCCTCCTGACCTTGCGCTTCTCGGGGCGGTCGGCATTGGCGAGGTGGATGTCTTCACCAGACCGCGTGTCGCTGTTATCCCAACCGGGGACGAGCTCGTTCCCAGGAGCAGCGTGCCGGCGCCGGGCGAGGCGCGGGAGATCAACAGCATCATGATATGCAGTTACGTGAAGCTCTGGGGCGGCGAGCCGCAGCTCTCCGGCGTGATACCGGACGACCGGGATTCGATAAAGCGTGTTATAAAGAGATACCTGGGATCTGATCTGATACTGATCTCAGGTGGGACCTCTGTAGGTGATAGAGATTATGCGCCGGGCGTGCTTGAGGAGATGGGCGAGCTGATGGTTCACGGCATCAGGCTGAGCCCTGGAAGGCCCACAGCTGTTGGATCCGTCAGCGGCACGCCGGTTGTGTGCCTGCCGGGATACCCTGTGGCTGCCCTGGCCTCACTGTACCTGCTCGTGAGGCCCGCGGTGAAGAGACTTGCGCATCTCAGAGATGATGTTCGGAGAAGAGATGCGATGCTCTCGAGAAAGATCCCCTCCAGGCCAGGGTACATCACCTTCGCGAGGGTCTCGCTGAAGGACGGGGTCGCTGATCCGGTAATGATCAGCGGCGCAGGCATACTGAGCTCGGTCGCGCGGGCTGACGGCTTCGTTCTGGTGCCTGAGGATCTTGAGGGGCTGGACGTGGGGGAGCAGGTCGAGGTGCATATATTCGAGTGAGAGGAGATCCCCGCAGAGATCTCCCCAAGGAACGCAGATTCCAGGCGCACTGCCCAGCGGGATGAATCCAGGATCCACGCTTTCAACACGTCCCCGACCCCATCAGGAGGCATCGACGAATCGCCGGAGATCCGCACATCAGCTCCCGCGCGTCAGATCTCGCTCAGTATTCTCGCAGCCTCCTCTGCGCTTCTCCCATGATGCACTATCGCGCATATCGCTCTGGTCATGCGGGTCGGATCCCTGTGCTGGAAGACGTTTCTGCCTATGGCGACACCCCTCGCACCTGCCTTCATCGCGCCCTCGATCATCTGCAGGAACTCAAGGTCCGTCGCTGTCTTCGGGCCGCCTGCAATGACCACAGGCACAGGGCAGCCTGCCACAACCTCCCTGAAGCTATCCGGAGATCCGGTGTAGTTCGTCTTTATGATGTCAGCCCCGAGCTCTGCGCCTGCCCTGGCGGCGTGCGCCACGACATCCGGAGCGTTCGGGTTTGTTATATCCTTGCCGCGGGGGTACATCATCGCGACCAGCGGCATGCCCCAGAAGTCGCATCTCTCCGAGACCATCCCGAGGAAGTGGAGCTGCTCCGCCTCGGTCTCAGAGCCGATATTTATGTGGACGCTCACCGCATCCGCTCCGAGCTTTATCGCCTCCTCCACCATGGCGACCTGGACCTTGTTGTTCGGATCAGGACCTAGAGACGTGGAGGCGGACATGTGCACGATCAGGCCTATATCCCTGCCGTAGCCACGGTGCCCATGCCTGACCATGCCCTTCTGCTGGAGCACCGCATTTGCTCCGCCCTTTGCAACCTTATCGACCATCTCGGGCAGGTTTGCAAGCCCCTGTATCGGGCCGACCGATATCCCGTGATCAAGAGGTATTATCACGGTGTTCCCGCTGTCCCTGTCCATGATTCTTTCCAGACGAACACGTTTGCCAATCTCGCTCATAGCTATCTCCTAGTGTTAACGTGGTACATGCTAACAAATGTCATATATAAAAAGATGGCGGTCAGAGTCAGAGATATGCTTTGCCCTGGAATGACCCGGAGATGAGGCTTAGAGGATCTGAGGACGTTTTCACATGATCCTGCAGGCGTTTCTGTTTAGATCCGCATGACTCAGCTGCACTTCTTCAGCGTCATCTCTCTCGTACTCGACCTGCAGACGTTCCTGTTGAGTTTCGCATGACTCAGATCTCAGACGTTTCCCCTCCACTCGCCCGTGACTATGGGCACGCTTGGGGCGAAAGGGCTTCTGTATACGCTCGCCCTCACATGGATTATATTCGGCATGAAACCCATCGATCGCAGCCTGCCTGCGACCTGGAGGTCCTCAGCAGGGAAGTGGTACGCTGCGATCGCGATCTTCCTGCAGCGCATTCTATCAGCACAGCTCAGGATCTTCAGCGCAGCACCCTCAGCGTCGATCTTGACCACATCCGGCCCGATCCCAAGCTCCTCGATGAGACCGTTCATGGTGTTGACAGGAACCTCATCCCAGAAGGTGCTTCTGCGGAAGACCAGGGAGTGAGCAACTGTCCCCTCTGCAAGAAATAGCCTGCCAGTTCCCCTGAAATCAGACAGAGCCATGCGCAGTGGAATGATGCTATCCATTCCCTCCGAATTCATCCTGAGAAGCTCGTAGTTGCTCCGCTCCGGCTCCACCGCGACCACAAGGCCATCCTCCCCCACCATCCCTGCAGCTCTTAACGCGAACGATCCGATATGCGCGCCAACATCAAACACCACCTCGCCCGGGCGTATGTCCAGGAGATCGTAGTGCCTGTGCTGGTATACGTCCCTTATCATATCAGCGTCCCCCTCGGAGAACGGCCGGAATCTGATCAGAACACCATCTGGGAGTTCTGCGCCCAGCACAAGACGATCCAGATCCATGGAGATACATCTGCCTGTATGGGCGCATAAATCCTCTGCAGGTAAAATTAATTAAGTCAGCCTTTAATTGAGCCTGGGGGAAGCTTATGGAGATCATGGAGCACTACTACAGTGATCTGAGGGCGCAGTGGCCTGAAAAGTTCGTCTCGCTGGAGAGGGCGTTCAGCCACATACACGCGGGCGACAGGATCTTCATAGGCACCGGCTGCGGCGAGCCGCAGTTCCTGGTCCAGGCGCTCGCCGACTACGTTAGGGAGCATCCGAAGGCCTTCTTCGACACTGAGATACTTCACGTATGGACGCTGGGCGCTGCTCCATACACAGACATCAAGTTCAGGGAGAACTTCAGGCTGAACACATTCTTCATCGGGAGAAGCACGCGCGATGCTGTGAACAAGGAGCTCGCGGATTATACCCCCATATTCTTCTCAGCGATACCTGATCTGATAGACAGGGGGCGCATACCGATAGATGTCGCGTTAATACAGACAACACCTCCGGACAGGCACGGTTACCTGAACCTGGGGATAAGCGTTGACATCGTGAAGGCTGCTGTGGAGAGAGCGTCAGTTGTCATAGCACAGATAAACTCGAACATGCCCAGGGTCCAGGGAGACGGCTTCATCCACATGGATGATGTGAGCTTTGTTATACCCCACGACGAGCCTCTCCTGGAGTACGTGGAGAGCGTGCCGACAGAGCTGGCCCAGCAGATTGGAAGGTATGTGGCGCGGATAGTGGAGGACGGATCCACGATCGAGGCCGGCTACGGAATGATACCGAACGCGGTCCTCGCAAACCTGAAGCACAAGAAGCATCTCGGCATTCACACATCGCTTCTGACAGATGGGTTCATAGAGCTCATGAAGGTAGGGGCTGTTGATAACTCGATGAAGAGCATAGACAGATACAAGACCATAGCCTCGTTCTGCATGGGCACCCGGAAGACGTACGAGTACATACATGATAATCCGGCGATAGAGTTCAAGACGATCGATTACACGAACAATCCTCTCATCATAGCGAAGAACCGGAACATGGTATCGATCAACAGCGCGATGGAGGTCGATCTCACAGGCCAGGCGACAGCCGAGTCTCTCGGAACGTTCTTCCACAGCGGCATTGGAGGCCAGGCAGACTTCATGCGCGGCGCGGTCCTCTCGCCCGGGGGCAAGGCGATTCTCGCTTTGCCATCGACCGCTGAGAACGGGAGGATATCGAGGATAGTTCCGATGCTCAGGGAGGGCGCAGGGGTCACACTGACGAGAGGGGATCTGCATTATGTGGTCACAGAGTACGGGATCGCCTACCTCCACGGCAAGAACGTCAGGGAGCGTGCGATGGATCTCATAGCCCTGGCGCACCCGAAGTTCCGGCCGTGGCTTTTAGAGGAGGCGAAGCGGCTCTCGCTCATCTATGCGGACCAGCAGTTCATACCCGGCGAGAAGGGCGAGTACCCGGAGCACCTGGAGACGTACAGAACGACGAAGACCGGCATCAACATACTTCTCAGGCCGGTCAGGATCACAGACGAGCCGCTCCTGAAGGATTTCTTCTACTCTCTATCAGACGAGACGATGTACCAGCGTTTCGCATCAGCACGCAAGGGCATGAGCCACAAGCAGCTTCAGGATTTTGTTGTTATAGATTACACCAGAGAGATGGTAATTCTCGCCGTGATCGAGGAGGATGACAAAGAGGAGGTGATCGGCCTCGGACAGTACAGCATCGCGGAGGGAACGCATACCGCAGAGGTGGCCATAGTCGTCAGAGATGACTATCAGAGAAAGGGTGTGGGCATGGAGATCCTCTCGTATCTGGTATACCTGGCGAGAAAGCAGGGGTTGTTCTATCTGAACGCTGAGGTTCTTGTGGAGAACCAGGCGGTTCTGAGGATGTTCGAGCGGCTCAACCTCCGGACTGAGAGGAAGCTGGAGGGGGGTGTGTATTCGGTTAAGATTTACCTGTGACAACCTGCCAGCTGAAGGGCTGCGATGGTTGGATGGTATTTGCTCAATATCGTGAGCGTACTTGAGTTCGCTCTTATCCATCTGATAACTTGCCCGAAGAGGCACCAGTCACGCTGTGCGCTCGTGGCGAGCGAATGAGTTCATTCAGCAACCAGCCTGCATGTCCTTCAAGTTGCTGAATACATAAGAGCGCTTGAGTTACCGATCAAGTGAAGTCCCTATGGCACAGTCGTTCATCCAGAAATATGCCAATAGGGGCAATTTACCTCAACGCATTGGGCATATTCGGCGGATGCCATCATCTGCGCCAGCTTTGCTCAGGGTATCGCGGCCGGATAAAACGCCAGGGCAGATCAATGGTTGTGAAGCTGGGCGTGTGTCATATTGATGGTGAACTCGCCGATGTTCTTTATGTGATCCAGGAATCTCGCGATGCTGCTTGATACCACCATTCTCATCATGATCTCCTCCTGGTTCTCCGCCGATGAGCTGGATATGATGGGTTCCAGGTTCCTCATCGCCTCCCTGCGTATCTCCTTCGTCCGCTCTATTATCGAGTTAGCTGTCTCTGTGTTTCTGTTTAGCAGTGCTGATATGGCCTCATCTATGAGACCGCCAATGATCGCGGAGATCCTCGAGAGCTCAACTGCCATGTCCTCAGGGACAGGCGTGCTGTGCTCGATCACCAGAGCTGCTATGGTGTGTGCGTGATCTGCGATCCTCTCCAGGTTGGATGCAGCGAGCGCGTAGTTGAAGGCCGTGATGACGTCTAGAGAGCTCTGCGAGAGCGCGCCGGTCCTGAGCATCTCGGTGAACTGGCGCGATACAAGAAGATTGAGGCGATCCACATCATCGTCGCGCTGTATGACATCCTCTGCGAGGCTCTTCTTCATCCCTATCAGAGAGTCGATCGCATCCTGTATCATCGACCTCACGACGGTCCTGAGCCGCCTGAGAGCCCTGTCTGACTGGAGCTCCTCAGAGTTCAAAAGATCCTGGATGAGAACCTTGTTACCGGTCTCCTCCAGTATCTCGGGACCGATCAGCTTGCTCACGATCTGATGTATGTCCCTCTTCTGCTCCGGCGTCATGTAGGTGGAGACCACCTCGATCGTTCTGTACCCTGACAGATAACATCCGATGATGTCCCTGATCAGCGCCTCTCCCGACTTCTCCCCGATGTCAAGCTTCACCTTCAGATTCTGGCTCGTCCGCTGAGGTGAGAGTATGAGATCCCCGCTATCCCCCTGTGTGATGTACACTATGGATCCGGGCTTTATGCCGTTTCTCACCGCCCAGCCCTTGGGGAGTGAGACTATGAACGTCGATTTCCCGGTCCTCTGAACCTTTCTCGTCTCCATGTAGATCTCTTAATTCAGATGCTCTCTCTTCCCTTCGATCATATAAACTATGGACTCGCAGATGTTGCAGATGTGATCCCCGATCCTCTCGAGGTGCCTGTTCACCATGAGCATTGGAATCGTCCGGTCCATGAGGCTCATGTTCTCAGCCGTCATCATCATCAGCGCGTCACGCACCTTTACGTAGAGAGAATCGATCTCGTAATCATGCCTCGTCACATTCCTCGCCATCTCTGGATCACCCCTCTCGAGAGCCTCCATCGCCCCTGACAGCATCTCAACCGCGATGCGTGCCATCCTCGAGAGGCCGTCTGGCTTCTCTATATGATCCCTGTCCTTTGTCTGGATCACGGCCCTGGCTATGTCCACGGCGAGATCTCCTGCGCGCTCGAGATCTATCCCGATCTTAAGTATGCCGATTATCATCCTCAGGTCCTTCGCCATTGGCTGCTGAAGGGCCAGGAGCTCCATGCACTTGCTCTCCAGCTTCACGCTCAGATCGTCAACCGCGTAGTCGCCCTGAACGACCTCCCTGGCCAGGATGGCATCGTTCCTGCAGAGCGCCTCCACAGATCTCTCTATCGAGGAGGAGACGAGATCTGAGAGCTCCTTCGTCATCGTCCTGAGCGCGTTCAGATCTCTGTGGTACTTCTCCCTGTACGGACTCAAAACCCCCACCCCAAAGCTAACCAAACCTTCCAGTGATGTAATCCTCTGTGCTCCTCTCCCTGGGATTCTCGAAGATCTGCTTCGTCTCCCCGAACTCTATCATCTCCCCCATGTAGAAGTATGCGGTGTAATCAGAGACCCTCGCAGCCTGCTGCATGTTGTGCGTCACTATGATCTGTGTGTATCTTCCTCTGAGCGATTCCATGAGCCCCTCTATGCGTGCTGTCGATATTGGATCGAGAGCGCTGCATGGCTCGTCGAAGAGCAGGACCTCAGGTCTCATGGCCAGCGCCCTTGCTATGCAGAGCCTCTGCTGCTGCCCACCGCTCAGACCCATGGCCGGCTGATCTAGCCTGTCCTCTACCTCCTCCCAGAGCGCGGCGTCCTTCAGGCTCTGCTCCACGATCCTGTCGATGTTCCTGTATCCATGAATCCTCGGGCCGTATGCAACGTTATCGTAGATCGACATCGGGAAGGGGTTTGGCTTCTGGAAGACCATGCCTATCTTCTTTCGGAGAGAGACGACATCCATGTCCTTATCGTAGATGTTCTTCCCATCGTACAGGATCTCTCCCTCGATCCTGACGCCTGATATGAGATCGTTCATCCTGTTGATGCATCTGATAAACGTAGATTTTCCGCATCCCGATGGGCCTATGAGAGCCGTTATTTTGTTCTCAGGAATCCCCAGGGTTATGTTCTTCAGAGCCTGCTTATTCCCGTACCAGAGCGATAGGTTCCTCGACTCTATCTTGAACAAGCAAGATACCTCCTGCCGCCCACGGTTCATGCTGAGCGGGACAGGCACGCTGACCGCATGGGACATCCGGTGATCTCCTGTGTTAAATGAAGATACTGGGCTTCCGGGATCTATTTATATTTTCGCCGGTTCGGAATGCCGGCCACTGGAAGAGATGCTGCGAGGACCGGATCACGCCTGAGCGTAAACAACACAAACACCACCGATCTGGTATTCTCAGCGAGGAGCAATCAGACGCACAGAATGGACCGCAGGATACGGGAGCGATGTGGTCTCAAAACCGCAGCAAATGCATTTCCACCTGCAATGCCTCAGGGGCGCGCGGTTTTGAGATGCAATTCGCTCATGCCCGGAAACGAAGAGAGAGCTTTTATCGTATTTGCTCAATATCGTGAGCGTACTTGAGTTACTGATCAAGTGAAGCCGCTATCATCGGGCATAGTTGTTCATCCAGAATCCGCCAAGAGGGCAATTTACCTCAACGTATTGAGCATGTTCCTTTTATCAGGGGACCAGTCTCCTCCGATCTCTTGGAAAGAGCACCGCATCCCTGATGTTCTCAAGCCCGAGCATGGTCTGGACGAGACGCGCCAGCCCCAGCCCCCAGCCTGCATGTGGCGGCATTCCGTACCTGAACGGCTTGAGGTAGAACTCGAAGCTCTCCGGGTTCAGACCCTTCTCCTTTATTCTGCTGACTAGGAGATCGTAATCATGCACGCGCTGCGCACCGCTCGCAAGCTCCATCGTGGGATGCATGAGGTCGAAACCCTTGCAGATCTCAGGTTTATCATCATATGGCTGTGTGTAGTATGGCTTCACAGAGCTCGGCCAGTCCGTCAGGAAGTAATGCTCTCCGATCACAGATCCCAGGTAGTGCTCGGTCTCAGTATCTATATCATCACCCCACTCCATGCTTTTCTTTCCGGATTCGCTGGCCATCTCGAGTGCCTCTGTGTATGTGATCCTCCTGAACGGAGTCTTCGGGACATCAAGCTCAACGCCCAGAATTTGTAGCTCCTTATCGCAGCTCTCCAAGACGTATCTGTAAGCCGAGGAGACAGCGTTCTCCAGGAGCGACATCACATCCTCGTGATCCGCATAGCTCATCTCTATATCCACAGATATCGCCTCGTTCAGATGTCTCCTTGTGTCATGCTCCTCAGCCCTGAATATCGGCCCTATCTCGAAGACCCTGTCGAGGCCCGTGGCCATCAGCATCTGCTTGTAGAGCTGCGGGCTCTGGTTCAGGAACGCCTCCCTCTCGAAGTAGCTTATCGGGAAGAGAGCTGTGCCTCCCTCAGTCGCGGTCGCCACGATCTTTGGCGTGCAGACCTCGATGAATCCGTTCTCATAGAATGTGTTCCTCAGGCTTCTCATAACAGCGGACTCTATCTTGAAGACGGCCATCGATGCGGGTCTTCTCAGGTCCAGAAACCTCGCATCCAGCCTGGTGTCGAGCTCCGCGCCGACCTTACCCGTGGGATCGAGGGGCAGGGGCGAATCCGCTCTCGAGAGCACCTCCACAGCCTCAGGGAGGATCTCGAAGCCGTTCGGCGCCTTCGGCTCTGCCTTGACCCTGCCGCGAACCAGAACCACACTCTCCCTGCTCACGCCGCGCACAGTCTCCACCAGCTTTCGGTCAGCCCTCTTTGTGAGAACCGTCACCTGCGCGAGCCCCTCCCTGTCTCTGAGAACGAGAAAGCATATTCCACCAAGATCCCTGATCTCGTGGACATGTCCTGCCAGCGTGACCTCTGATCCGTCCATCTCCGGACGTATCTCACCGGAATAATGAGTTCTGAGAATCAATGGAATCTCACCCTTCGAAAGATTGGCTCCGGGTATAAAAGCAGTCCGGAATCGTTGATGCTCAGGGATCTGTGCATCTGGGTCCGAGCGCGATCTCAAGGAGCACCTTCGCCCATCTGAGCTTCTTGGACTTTCTGGGCGTGACGTTCTCATCATCAAAATCGAACCCGATCAGTCTGATGCTTTTGGGCATGAACTCGAGTGCGAGAAACACGGCCCTGTCGCCGTCTGTGAACCCTCCGAAGTTGTGGACGTTCTCCAGCGGCGATGCCTGCGTCGTTCCCAGGACACGCCTGAGATGCGGCACGTGCTCCTTCAGCTTATCGATGTTATCCCCGTGCGCATGCACCACGACCGCAGATCCCCTGCGATTGGCATCGATGATGTCCGGAATGCATCCATCCAGATCTGTCACTATGATGTCTGGGATCACATCATGCTCAAGAAGCACTGATGTGGCGCCGTCTGCTGCCACGACAACATCCGAGGGAGTTATTCCTCCGATCTCATCTCTCAGGCGGGGAGCGTTGCCGCACACCACCACATCCCTGCCGCGAACAGCATCCTTGAGCTCGTCCAGCGTGATCTGATCGATGGAATCGAGAAGAGAGGAGAGAACGCGCGCCGCCTCCTCATCCCTGGATCTGGAGAAGCTGAAGTCGGCAAGGATCCTCTTGTATATCCTATCCCATTCCTCGAAGCGCATCTGCATTTAATTGATTGGAGAAGCAAAAAGCCTTGTGCTGATAATCCGGAGGAGAAACGGCAGACGGCTGCTCAGAATAAAACAGAAAGGATAGGGATGGATCCCTATCTAAGCCCACGCCTTGAATGGCGGGTTCACATCAGTCGGCCCGTACATTCCGGCCCTTGCCTTCGCGAGGCAGGAGCAGTCGAATATGCCCTCAGCGCTCGAGCCGAAGCCCTTCTTCAGTCCAGCCGGAATATCAGCCCAGCCGCCAGAGCAGCACGGGAGCCAGTCCTCGCTCTTCTGGGTGAGCTTGTACGGCACGTTCAGTGTCATGTTCTTGGTTATGTCGTATGTACCGAAGTAGTCCTCATCGATCTCTATCGCCGGGTTCTTGTAAGCCCGTATATCGCTCAGGGCGCTGCTGGTCAGTGCAGTGCCTGGATATGCTGGCACGGCCGCATTCGCTGTGTAATCTGAAGATGCCTGGAGCACTCCGAAGTGGACCTTGCCGTTGTCGACATGCTCGTTGATCTTCATCTGTGTGTAGCCCACTCCCTCGTACACCGGATCGTACTGGTGGAAGTACTTCTCCTTCGCAAGGACCTCAAGCTCCTTGTCTATGCCGTGAGCGTACTCGACCTCATGGTGCATCGAGGTTCCTGCGCGGTAGTTCTTTATCCAGGTCTTCTCCTTGAGCAGCGAGTCGAAGACGAGCGGGTTCACAGCGTAGTAGCCCGCGCCGATCGCGAACTGGTACGGCGAGTAGACCATCACGTTGTCCTCCTTCACGGAGATGCACGAGACGTTCTCGTCGACCCAGTCGGCATCTATCGGGTGCGTGTTCTTATCGAGCTCCTGCGTGAACATCACGAACTCGTTGTCTATGGAGCCCGAGCCATGGACGTAGTCCTTGAAGGCGAGCGCGCCGGCCTTGGCATACCTGTATGTCATGAAGTAGCCGCTGCCCTGGACGTCCTGCTCGAAGTTGAAGGTCACGTTCTTCTCTGCGACCTCGTTGGGATATCCGCCCTTCTCCCCTGGGTACTTATAACCCTCTGGCTGTAAATCCGTAGAAAGCCCATATTTGGCGTGCACTGAGGACATCCCTATAATAACCATAACTGCAAGCAGCAGTATGACTCTCTTCAAATCTTTCCCTCCATCCAAATTCGATACAGACTGAAACTGTTATCTTTTCTGTGAATCTCCTATTTTAATCTGTTGATTGAAACGACGCCGGAAGCGCCCCAGCAGAGCACAGGACATCCGAAGATCTCGCACTGAGATGCATGATCAGAGATGGATGCCAGATTGCACCTCGAACTTTGCCAAATGCAGCAAGTATAATCGAACCTCGCAGCATATCCGAACCCCAGATTTGCACTCACGATGCTCCTGGAATCCTGAAGCGCAGCAGCGCAGCGACCCCGCCCAGGGCCTCAAGCCTCTCTCCAGGCTCGAACTCCGAGCTGAATATCACAACCCTGCCGCGCCCTCCAGTGACATCTCTTATCAGCTCCTCCATCTCGCCCCTCCGCACGAGATTGTCCGTGATCATCAGGGTCTCGATCGCGCCGTAGTTCGCAGCCTCCCTGACCTCTCTGATGCCGTAAGCTGCCCTTCCATCTGTCGCTATCTCCTTCATCAGATCGTCCATCAGCCTGGTCTCGCGCGATATCCTGCTCGCCTCGACGATCCTGTCAACCGTTCCTCTTCTCAGAACCTCCTGGAATCCAGACCTTCCTGTGGATGATGCATCATCCATTGTGAGGCGCTTGAGGAGATCAGGGTACCTGGCCTCCATCACCTTCCTGAGATCCTCCTTCGTGAAGCCCGGGCCTGCCAGGACAACATAAGCATCATCGCCAGCAGAGTTCGCAATCTGATCCGCGACCTCTTTTAGGAAATCATCTCTCACGCTGGATCCAGAGCCTTTCCCGCTCCCTCCCCTGATCTCGGCCACGGTCTGGACGCCGAACTGCCGGAGGACGCCTATTGTGGCCTCGCCCTCCTCGACGAGAGCCAGGACGACCCGCGGCCGGTTCGACTCTGCCACAGCCTCCTCGATCCTCTGGAGCTCGTCAGGGCGCCATCTCTTTATTATAGAGAGCTCCGACCCGGCCTCGATGTTCAGCGTGTGATAAGACCCGATATCCACCCCCGACTTTATCACCCCATGGATCCTGAGCCAGTTTGAGTATGTGTGGAACTCCACAGCCTCAACCGCGATGCCAAGCCGCACAGTCCTCCGCTCGGCCTTCTCCGGCCGGAGCTTGTCCGTCGCGCCGGAGATCTTGCGCTGTGTTGTGGCAAAGACCAGATCTCCAGGAGATACGAGATGCTTCAGGTGCCAGAGATCGTCAAGGCTCTCAGCAACCAGAGAGATCTCACCCTCATCACCGCGAAGGCTTCTTTTCACGACGCGCATAAACACCATCATCAAAGAGCATCGATCTCAACGCCTGATCCCGGCAGCCGATCAGATGGTAGTGGGCTCTGAGCTCGGATCAGAGCCCCGCATGAACCCGGCGTCCGGATGAGATGATCACTTTCTGAGCTTCGCCAGTATCTCCTCGACCTCCTCGTATCCCTCTTTGTACAGCTCCTCCTCGCGCGGCTCAAGCTCCTTGAGAAGCCTCAGGAACTCGCCGGCGTGCACAACCTCCTCATCAGCGATGTCGATCAGCACAGCCCTCGCGCGATCGTCATCTGTTGACTCCGCGAGCTGCGTGTAGAGCTGGATCGCCTCGTACTCAGCCGCGATGACATACCTTATCGCCCTCACAAGCTCCTGTTTTGTGAGCTTCCTGTCGCTGGCCATGCCCGCAAACGGTGTGGCAAACTCTGGCATCGAAAATCACCAACCTCTTTTTTGTGGATTGGCGGAAATAGTTATCGGAAAGCAGAGAAGTGGCAGGCAGATTCAATAACTCCAACCATCATATGTATTTGTATTCTAAAGCTCGTTAAAATTACTACTGCTCCGTAACATCAATTTTTAACCGTATTGTAGTGTCGTTTGGGTTTTGCTCTGGCATTATCTTTGCTGAACTTCCACCGTACAGTTGCGCGGATCGCATTTCGTTCCTGTTGCCAGCCCACAAACCTTCAGCACATCTACTATCTCTTTGTCACTCCTGCCCTCATCCGCAAGAAGCAGC